>JBAXFC010000030.1:0-15102 GCA_037140135.1 Chloroflexota bacterium | reverse complement strand
TCATTGGCCCCCGCATTCTGGCCGAAGCGCAGGATGTCCTTCGAGCCGCGTGACTATCTTCGGCACATCGTGCTGGAGGCCGACTACCTGATCGGCGCCTACGTGGACATCGCCGACCGCGTCGTGGGCAAGGGCAGCTATCCGGCGGCAGGCCCGTACAACGTGCCCGCGGTGCGCATCCTCGCCCGCAGCGTGTTGAGCCACACGGTCCCGTCCACGGCCTTCCGCGGCTTCGGCAACCCCCAGGTCAACTGGGCCGTGGAGTCCAACCTCGACGAGGGCGCCCGGCAGCTGGGCATCGACCGGCTCGACATCCGGCTCCGGAACCTCGCCCGCAAGGGGGATGCGTTCATCCCCTTCGACACGCCCGCCGACGGCGACTGGGAGCAGACCGTGCGCCTGGCGGCCAAGGAGATCGGCTGGGACACGCCGCCGCCTGCGGGCCGCGGCCGCGGGATCGCCCTGGGCGTGAAGTCCGGGCCCACGACCGGTCTCTCCTATTCGATCGTCCGCCTCCTCGGCGACGGCAGCGTCGTCGTCTACGCCGGCACCTCGGACATGGGCCAGGGCGCACGCACCGTCTTCGCCCAGATCGCCGCCCAGGAGCTGGGTGCGCCGATGGACTGGGTGACGGTCGTGATGGGCGACACCGCGATCGTCCCCTATGACCAGCAGACCTCGGCCAGCCGGTCCACGGTCCTGATGGGCAACTCGGTCCTCAAGGCGTGCCGGGACATCGCGGCGAAGCTGCGGCCGCTGGCAGCCCGGGTCGCAGGCGTGCCGGAGGCCGAGGTGGCCGTGGAGAACGGTGTCGTCCGCCTGGCCGACGGCCGCGAGCTCACGATCCCCGAGGTCCTCAGGCAGGGCCTGGGCAAGCTGGGCGGCGAGATCACGGGCCTCGGCGAGGTCCGCAAGGACGCGGACCCGACCCACCCGCTGTCGGGCGCCCCCGCCTTCTTCGAGTTCAACTGCACCGTCATCGAGGCGGACGTGGACCGCGAGACCGGCGACATCACGCTGGTCAAGCACATCACCGTCTCCGACGTGGGCAAGGCCCTCAACCCGCTCCAGGTCCGGACGCAGGACGAGGGCGCGGCGATCATGGGCCTGGGGCACACGCTGATGGAGCACTACATCTACGACGAGCGCGGCCGGGTGCGGAACCTGGGCGCCATCGACTACCGGATCCCGACGTCGATGGACCTGCCGCAGGAGCTCCGGAGCGCGACCGTCGAGAACGGGGACGGGCCCGGTCCATACGGGTCCAAGGGGATGAGCGAGGGGGCGCTGTTGTGCGTCGCCTCGGCCGTGGGCGCCGCAGTCCGCGACGCCATCGGCGTCCCGATCCGGGATCTGCCCCTGACGCCGGAACGGGTCTGGCGGGCGCTGCAGGAGGAGGGTGCGCGGTGAGCGGTACCGAGATCGGCCCCATCGGCGACATGCCGGCGTCCCAGGTCGTGCGCGCCGCACGCCTGGTGCAGACCGGCGAGATGGTCTCGCTGGGCGCGGTCAGGTTCCCGGGCATGCCGCTCTTCCCGGGCCATCCGCCGTTCCAGGTCCTCAACTACCGGACCCCGCGCGGGATCCGGGTGACCGGCGCCCAGCCGTGGGGACCCGTCAACGACGCCGGCCTCGGCTACATGGCCGAGTACGTGATGGCGACGAGCCACTCGGGTGCCCACATGGACGCGCTCGCCCACATGACCCTCGGCGACGACATGCACTGGTATGGCGGCGGCGCCGCCGACGAGCATCTGACCGACTTCGGGCCCGTGCACGGCGACGCCTCCAAGATGCCGCCGTTCTTCACCCGGGGTGTCCTCATCGACGCCCCCACCTATCGCGGCGTGGACTGCCTGCCCAAGGGGGCGCCGATCGACGCCGCCGAGATGGAGTCGATCTGCGCGGCCCAGGGGGTCACCGTCCAGCCCTGGGACGTGGTGGTCATCCGCACCGGCTACATGGGCCTCTGGCCCGACGCGGACCGGATGGCGGAGCACAAGACCCCGGGCCCGGATCTCTCCGCGGCCCAGTGGATGCTGGAGCGAGGCGTGGTCGCTGCCGGCTCCGACACCGAGACCTTTGAAGTCCAGCCGGCGCCCGATCCGGGGCCGGAGGGCAATCCCCAGCCGGTGCACACCCGGCTCCTCATCGAGAACGGCATCTACATCATGGAGAGCCTGGACCTCGAGGAGCTGGCGCGCCGGCGGATCTACGAGTTCCTGTTCGTCGCGCTGCCGGTCAAGATCCGCGGTGCCACGGGCTCGATGGTGGATCCGGTCGCCGTCATCTGATCACCACCTGCCGGCCGCGAGACGGCCGCACGCCCGCCCACGGAAGGACCCCACGCGTGCCCCACGTCTTTGCCTACGACCACGACCATGGCCTGCCGCTCCCGGAGCTCGCGCTCAAGATCGGCGGCAAGGCCGCGAACATCGCCACGATGGCCGTGGACCTCGGCCTGCCGGTCCCGCCCGCCTTCACGGTGAGCACCGCGGCCTGCAACGCCTACCTCGCGAGTGGCTGGCCCGACGGCCTTGACGCCGAGCTGCGGGCCCAGATGGCGCGCATGGAGGGCCTCGTGGGCCGGCGCTTCGGCGACGCGTCCGATCCGCTCCTCGTGAGCGTCCGCTCCGGCGCCCCGCGGTCCATGCCCGGCATGATGGACACGATCCTCAACCTCGGCCTCAACGATGCGACCGAGGCGGGGCTCGCCGCCACGGCGGGCGACCCGGCCTTCGCCGCCGACTGCCACGCGCGGTTCGTGAAGATCTACCGCGACATCGTCGGCGTGGAGACCGTCCCCGAGGATCCGTGGGACCAGCTCCGGGGCGCCGTGGAGGCCGTCTTCCGCTCCTGGAACAGCGACCGGGCCAAGGCCTATCGCGAGAAGGAGGGGATCCCCGAGGACCTGGGCACCGGCGTCACGGTCCAGGCGATGGTCTTCGGCAACCGGGGTCTGGACTCCGGGACCGGCGTCCTGTTCACACGCAACCCGGCCACCGGCGAGAACGTGTTCTACGGCGACGTGATGTTCAACGCCCAGGGCGAGGACGTCGTCGCGGGCACCCACGCCACCGAGCCCGTCAGCTGCCTCGATGCGCGCATGCCCGAGGTCGCCGCCGAGCTGCGCCGGTACGCCACCACGCTCGAGCACCACTACCGCGACTGCTGCGACATCGAGTTCACGATCGAGCGTGGCCGGCTCTGGATGCTCCAGGTCCGCGTGGGCAAGCGGACGCCCCAGGCGGCCCAGCGGATGGACCTCGAGATGGCGGAGGATCCCACGTTCCCGCTCACCCGCGCCGAGGCGATCGAGCGCGTGCGGACGTTGCTGTCCAACCCGCCCACGACCGTCACCGAGCGCTCCGATGCCGGGCCCGTCCTCGCAACCGGTCTGCCGGCCTCGCCGGGTGTCGCCTGCGGCCAGATCCAGCTGACACCGGAGGACGCGGTGGCTGCGGCCGACGGCGGCGCGCGGGTCATCCTCGTGCGCTCGGAGACCTCCCCCGACGACGTGCACGGCATGAGCCGGGCGGCCGGGATCCTGACCTCCACCGGCGGCTTCGCGAGCCACGCGGCGGTCGTCGCGCGCGGCTGGGGCATCCCGGCCGTCGTTGGCGCGAGCGCCGTGATCATCGGGGCGGACGGCGTGACGATCGGCGGGACCGCGTTCCGCCGCGGGGACACCATCACGATCGACGGCGCGACGGGTGACGTCTTCGCCGGCGTCGCAGCGGGCACGACCGAGGTGGTCCCGGAGGCGGCGGTCCTGCTCGGCTGGGCCCGGGAGCTGGGGATCGAGGTCTCGGAGCCCGAGGGGCTCGGCGACATCGTGGACTCGCCCTGCGCCGAACCCCCCGAGAGCGTCGCGCCCGTGGGGATCACGGCGGGTGACGTTCTCCGGGTGCTCGTCGTCAAGGGGTACGCCGGTCCGGATGGCGTGGCGACCGCGCTGGGCTGCGCCCGGGAGGATGCCACCGGGACCATGGACGCGATGATCGCCGACGGGCTCGTGGAGCCCGGGGCGGGCTCGTTCCGGCTGACGGCTGACGGCAAGGCCGTGGGCATGGAGCGCATCGCGCAGGACACGGCGGCCTGGGGCATCGACAACGCGGTCGGATCGCTCGATGCCTTCCTCGCGCTCGACCACCGGATGAAGACCATCGTGACCACGTGGCAGATGAAGGGCGGCGTCTTCAACGACCATGCCGATGCCGCGTACGACGCCGCTGTGCTCGCGAGCCTCGGTGAGCTCCATCTGGACGTGGAGGCCTGGCTCGCCCCGCTCACGGCCGGCCTGCCGCGCCTCGCACGGTACGGGGTACGCCTCGCCGCCGCGGCCGCCGCTGCCGCCGGCGGCAACGGCAAGTTCCTGGCCTCGCCGCGCGTGGACAGCTACCACGGAGCCTGGTTCGAGCTTCACGAGGACCTGATCCTGCTGGCCGGCCGGAACCGTGCCGACGAAGTCGCGGCGGGCCGCGCATGAGCCTTGACGGTCGCCGGATCATCGTCACCGGGGCGTCCTCCGGGCTCGGCGCCCACGTGGTGCGGCGGCTGGTCGCGGATGGCGCGCACGTGGTGGCCGCCGCCCGCCGGCTCGACCGCCTCGAGGCGCTCGCAGGCGAGCTGGCCGGGACGCCCGGACGCGTGATCCCGGTGCAGGCGGACGTCACCCGGGAGGCCGACGCGGCTGCCCTCGTGGCGACCGCGATGGACGCCCTCGGCGGCATCGACGTCCTGGTCAACAACGCTGGCTCCGAAGTCCAGGCCCCCATCGACCGGCTCTCGCTCGAAGACTTCGAAGGGATGTTCCGGGCGAACGCGGTGAGCGTGTTCCTCGTGAGCCGGGCGGCCCTCGACGCCCTGCGAGCCAGCCGGGGCATGGTGGTCAACCTCGGCTCCACGGTGGTCGGACGCCCGCCGCGCGGGCGCTTCGGCTACGTCGCGAGCAAGGGCGCCGTGGAGGCGATGACCCGCGCGCTCGCGGTGGACCTCGGGCGCGACGGGATCCGCGTCAACTGCATCCGGCCCGGGATCATCCCGTCCGAGCTGCGTGGCCTGTCCGAGGAGGCCGAGCGCGCCCGGTTCGAAGCCGGCCTCCACTTCGGCCGGCAGGCGCTGAGCACGGTGGGGGAGGGCCGGGACATCGCCGAGGCCATCGCCTGGCTCGCGGGCGACGGGGGCCGGTTCATCACCGGCGCCGTGATCGACGTGGACGGCGGGTTCACGCTCGGGGTCGCCGACCAGCTCTGAACCCCGCCGGACGGTGCCGCGATCGCCAGACGTGGAACGGCGGCCGGGTGGAGGAGATCCGGACCGGCCGCCGTTGCGGAACAGGACGAGAGGGGCAGCCCGTCCTAGGGATTGACGATGATCTTGATCGCTCCGCTGGAGCGGTCGTTGAAGGTGTCGATCGCCTGCTGGTAGTCCGTGAGCGAGAAGCGGTGCGTGATCAGCTCCCGCACCCGCATCCGGCCCTGGACCACGTGCGGCATCACCCGGCGCATCTCGCCTGCGGAAGCGCGTGAGCCCACCAGCTCCAGCTCGTCGAGGACCAGCCGCTGCATCCCGATCGTGACGCCCTCGGTGGGGATTCCCACGGCCGAGCAGCGCCCGCCGCGGCGGAGCATCCCGAGCGCGGCGTTGACCATGTCCGGCACGCCCGCGCACTCGAGCACAACGTCCGCGCCGAGGCCGCCCGTCAGCGCCCGGACCGCGGCCACCGGGTCCCCGGCTGTCGAGTCCACGGTCTCGAAGCCCAGCGAGGCCGCCTTCTTGAGGCGGTATCCGCGCCCCACGACGATCACCCGTCCGGCTCCGCGGATGAAGGCGGCATCGCCGCCCAGCATGCCGATGGTCCCGGCGCCGGTGATGGCCACCGTGTCCCCGGGCTTGATGCCGCCGCGGTTGGCGACGTGGAGGGCGATGGACGCCGGGTCCACCAGCGCGCCCTCATCGAAGCCGAGGGCGTCGGGGAGCGGGAAGATCGTCTTGACGCCCTGAACCACGTACGTGGCGTCGGCGCCCTGGTGGTTGTGGCCGTACTGCTTGTGCAGCCCCGGCTTGCCGTAGTTCTCGCACAGGTTGTACTGGCCTTCGACGCACTTCTGGCAGACGCCGCAGGCGTCGTGCGAGGTGCCCGCGACGCGGTCGCCCACCTTCCACCCGTAGAGGTCCGAGCCGGGCCCGAGGGCGACGATCTCGCCCGCCCACTCGTGGCCCGGAGTGAACGGGAAGGCGGGCGGCCAGAAGCCCGGGTAGTCACCGTGGAGCAGGTGGGCGTCGGTGCCGCAGATCGAGACGGCCCGGACACGGGCGAGGATCTCGTTGCGGCCGGGGACCGGGACCGGGATCTCGTGGATCTCCAGCCGGCTCGGGGCCGTGACGACGAGCGCTTCCATCGTCTCAGGGACTGCGGACACGGGTGGACTCCTGGCGCGGGGTTGGGAAGGAGCCGCCGTGGCGATGGCGCGCCGGCTCCGGGAGGGATCAGCGGGGCGGCGCGTCCTGGGCGGGATACGTCGTCGTGGTGGGCTTGGTGAACAGGTCGTACAGGGCGCCGGCGTTGCGCTGCTGGATGTACTCCATCATGTACTCCTGCCCGATATCCACCGGGTAGCGCTGCTCGAAGCTGACCCGGGCGATGGTCTCCTCGCGGCTCCAGCCCTTCGCGATGGCGACCGCGACGGCCGCCTTCCACTCGAGCATGAACGAGCGCTGGGTCGCCAGGTACGACTTCGGCTGGACCGGCCCGTGGCCCGGGATCACGTACTCGATGTCCAGGGCGCGGATCCGGTCGAGCGCCGTGATCCACTGGTCCACGTTGGACGTCATGAGCCACGTGGTGCACTCGGAGAAGATGGTGTCGCCGGTGAAGACGGCCTTCTCCTCGGGGACGTAGACCGCCACCTGGCCCGGGGTGTGGCCCGGGGTGTGGAGGAGGACGAAGGTGCGGTCGCCCACCTTGAGCGTCAGGTCGCCGGTGAACACGAGATCACCGGTGCCCATGTTCGCGTAGTAGGTCTCGCGGTCCGGGACCAGCGCGGCGCCGTCCGGGTCGTCCGTCGGCAGCGCCTCGAGGGCGTACTCGAACGGGTCCAGCTCCGGGTAGACCGTCATGAACCGCTCGTGCACGCCCTGGTGGTGGACGATCTGCGTGCGGCCCTTGAACCAGTAGTTGCCGAAGATGTGGTCGACGTGGTGCTCGGTGTTGATCAGGTACTGGATCGGCCCGATCGACTCGACCATCTCCCGCATCGCAACCGCCCTGGTGGGCAGCTGCGGGGTGTCGATCATCACGGGTCCCCTGGACGTCTTGACGAAGCACGGATTGCAGCCGCGGACCTTCGTCTCGGCCCAGATCCGGTCGGTGACCTGCTCCATGGTGGGCGTTCCTTCCGAGGGCTACTGGGTGGCCGTGAGGCCGCCGTCAACGCCCAGGACCTGGCCGGTGACGAAGCGGGCCGCGTCCGAGGCGAGGAACACGACCGGTCCGGTCATGTCGGAGGTGTCCCCGACGCGCCCGAGCGGGATGCGCGCCACGACGCCGGCCTTGAAGGCGGGATCGTCGAGCAGCATCGCGACCTGGGGGGTGTCCACGAAGGTGGGGCGGATGGCGTTGACCCGGATCCCGTGCTTGGCCCATTCGGTGGCCCACTGGCGGGTCAGGGAGCTGATGGCGCCCTTGGCGGCCACGTAGGCGGAGTAGCCGGCGTTGATGCCGAGGTCGGCGCGGACGGAGCTGATGTTGACGACGACGCCGCCGTTGCCCGCCCTGATCATCTCGCGCACGGCGGACTGGGTCGCGAGCAGCGTGCTGCGGACGTTGAGCTCCATGATCCAGTCCCAGTCGCCGCGCGGGTAGTCCTGGGCGTCGTGGAGGACCTTGCCGGCGCCGCCGCCGACGCAGTTCACGATGATGTCGAGCTTGCCGAAATGCTCGACGGTCGCCGCGACGATGCGGTCGCAGTCGGCCTCGGCGGTGACGTCGGCGGCCAGCGCCAGGACGTCGGCGCCGCCGGCGCGCAGCTTCTCCGCCGCGGCATCGGCCCGCTCCTGGGTGACGTCAACGACGGTCACCCTGGCGCCTGCGCCGGCGAGTGCGCCGGCGATCGCGGAGCCGATGGCGCCACCGCCCCCGGGCACCAGCGCAACCCTCCCCGCCAGGCTGAACGTCTCGAGATAGCTCATCGTGCTCCTTTCCGGACGCCGCCCCGGAGTGGGGGGTCGCTTCACATCATCGATTATCGAGCATACGGGACGAAGCGGCCATGGTCAACGACGGCAGTGCCCGGCGTGGGGGTGTCACACCCTTGACGAGGGAGGTCGCTCGGACCTACGAGACGCGGAAGACCGCCCGGTTCGACTGGAAGCTCGACAGCACGACAGTGGTCGATTCAGCCCTTGCAGTGACCGAGTACCGGCCGGACGCCGTGAACGTGTACCGGTAGGTCGCCTGGGCCAGCAGGGAGGCGCGGATCGACGCGGTCTTCACGACCTTCCAGCCCGAGGAGGTCCAGCGCGCCACGCTGAACGTGATCACCGGTCGGGGCCTGCCGGAGGTCCACGGCCGCACGGTGGCCACGAAGGCGATCGTCCTGCCGCGCGGGATGGACTTCCCTGCCGTGGTGGTCGCCGGGGTCATGCTCACCACCTGGCGGACGTAGACGGTGACCTCCGGGCTGGCGCCGGGGCCGAGCGTCACCTCGCCGAGGAAGACCGCCCGGTAGCGGTGGTTCATCGACGGGGCCAGGGCGTAGGTCGCGACGCCGTCGCTGTTGGAGGTGACCGTTGCCATCGAGACCCAGGCGCCGGTGTCGCTGGCCACCTGGAATGCGACCGGACGGGCTGCGCCCAGTTTGGCGAACGTGGCGCGGAGGGTGACGCTCTCGCGGTGGACGACCACCAGCGTGGACGCCGCGATCGAGAGGATCGCCGTGGGCGCGGTCAGGTCGAAGGTTGCCGAGGTCGTCGGGGCCAGTCCCGGACCACTCGCGACCAGCCGGTAGCCCGTGCCGGCCCGGTCGATCTTGCACCCGTCGAAGGCGGCGAGCCCCGACTCCGCCGCCCGCGTGGTGCCGCCGGGGCAGGAGAGGACGGCGCCGCTCGTGCCCGTCCCCGTGGCGATCGTGATGGTCACCGGCGTGCTCGATGCCGCCCGGTTGCCGCCCTCGTCGTAGAGCATCACCTGGGGCTGGACCGCGAAGGCGCCATCCGCCGGACCTCCGGCGGGAGCGGCCGTGAAGCCAGTGCGGGCGGCCGGGCCCGCGACCACCGCGAACGCCGCACCCGTGGCCGCCGTGAGCCCGGATGACGTCGCCCGGAGCGTGTACCCGGCGCCGATGACGTCGATCGCGCAGCCGGCGAACGTGGCCGCGCCCGCGACTGCCGCCAGCGTTTCGCCGCCGGTGCAGGTCAGGACGCCGCCGGTTGGGTTGGAGGCGAGGGCCAGCGTGATCGATGCCGTGCTCGTGACCGGGTTGCCGCCGGCATCGACCACGGTCACCACGGGCTGCGTCGGCCATGCCGCACCGCCGGTCCCGCCCGCGGTGCCGGTCGTGAACACCAGGGCTGCCGACGGGCCGACGATCACGGAGAAGGTGCTCGAGACCACCGATGCGAACCCGGTCCGGTATGCGGTCAGCGTGTAGCCCGCACCCACCCGGTCCACGGCACAGCCGGCGAAGACCGCCAGGCCGCTCGTCGGCGTGACGGCACTGCCGTTGGTGCAGAGCAGCTGGGCACCCGGCGTGCCGGTCCCCGGCGTGAGCGAGACGGTGACCGCCCCGCCGCTGCCGGTCGTCTGGTTGCCGCCGGCGTCGAGCAGCGCGATCACGGGCTGCGTGCCCAGCGGGCTGCCGCCCATGCCGGCCGCCGGTTCCACGAGGAACGAGATCTGGGCGGGAACGCCCGGCACCACGTCGAAGGGCGGGCTGGTGGCCGTGCTGAGGCCGGGCGCGCTCGCAACCAGCTGGTAGGCCCAGCCTGCCTTGTCGATGGCGCAGCCGGTGAAGGTGGCGAGGCCGGCCGAGGTCGTCCGGACGGGGCCGCCATTGCAGGCGAGCGAGCCGCCCGCGATGTTCGCCTGCAGGGAGAGCGTGATCGCGGTGGACGAGATCGTGACCGGGTTGTCGAACGCGTCCGTCACCTGGATGGCGGGCTGGGTGGTGAAGGAGGACCCGCCGGTGGCGCCCGACGGCACAACCGTGAACGCGAGCTTGGCGGGCGTGCCCACCGTGACCGTGAACGGCGCGCTGGTCGCGGGGGCAAGGCCCGTCGCGATCGCCTGGATCACGTGCCCGGATCCGATCAGGTTCCACGTGCAGCCGGAGAAGAGCGCCGCGCCGTTGACGGCTCCGACGGTGGTGCCGCCGGCACAGGCCAGGGCACCCGCCGCGCCGGGCCCGGGCGCAAGGCTCACCGCCGCAGTGGCCCCCGGGACCATGTTCCCGCCGGCATCCTCGATGGCGACGACCGGCTGGGTGGACCACGTGCTGCCGGCCGCACCGCCGGACGGCTGGACGGCGAAGCCGAGCTGGGCCGGCGCGCCCACGGTGACTGCGAACCCGGCGCTGGTCGCGGTCGTCAGGCCCGCCGCGGTGGCGAGCAGCGTGTACCCGGACGCGGCCAGGTCGATCGTGCAGCCGCCGAACGCGACCGTCCCGTTCACGGTCGTCTGCACGAGGCCCGTCGCGCAGGCGAGCGTCCCACTCCCGGGGTTCGCGCCCATGAAGAGGGTGACCGGGACGGTCGCGCCGGTGGGATTGCCGCCGGCGTCCCGGACGGCGATCACGGGCTGGACAGCCCACGCGCTGCCGCCGGTCCCCCCGGACGGCTGCAACGAGAAGATGAGGCGCGCGGGCGCGCCGGCCGAGACGTCGAACGACGGCGAGATGGCTCCGGCCAGGCCGGGCGTCGTCGCGGCGAGGGTGTACGCCGTGCCGATCAGGTCCACGCTGCAGCCCGAGAAGACGGCGAGGCCGGCCACGGACTGCGTGCTCAGGCCGCCGTTGCAGGCGAGCGCGCCGCCCGAGGGGTTGGCGGCGAGGGCGAGCGTGACCGTCACCGTGGACCCGGCCGCGAGGTTCCCGAAGGCGTCCTCGACGCGGACCACCGGCTGCAGCGCGAACGACGTGCCGCCCAGGCCTGCCGTCGGCGAGGCCGCGAAGCCGAGATGGGCGGGCGCGCCCGCGACGACGCCGAACGAGCTGCTGGTGGCGGCGGTCATCCCGGCTGCGGCGGCGCGCAGCGTGTACCCCGAGGCGGCGATGTCGATCGAGCAGCCGGCGAAGGTGGCCACGCCTGCCACGGCGGCGAGCGAGGTGCCTCCGGCGCACGAGAGGGTGCCTCCGCCGGGGTTGGTGCCGACGTCGAGGGTCACCACGGCCGATGAGCTGGTCGCGGGGTTGCCGCCGGCATCGAGCAGGGTGATCACGGGCTGCGTGCTCCATGCCGACCCGGCGGCCCCGCCCGACGGCATGACCGAGAAGCCGAGCCGTGCCGCAGGGCCGGGCGTGATGTCGAAGGCCGCCGAGAGCCCCGAGGTGAGCCCGGTGGCGGTTGCGCGCAGCTGGAACCCGGTTCCTGTCCGGTCGATGCCGCAGCCTGCGAAGGTCGCCCGCCCGGCGACGGCGGCCTTGCTCAAGCCGTTCGTGCAGGCGAGCGACGCCCCCGCCGTCCCGGACCCCGCCTCGACCGCGATCGTCACGGTCGCGGTTCCGGTGGTCGGGTTGCCGCCCGCGTCCGCGATGGCGGCCACGGGCTGCGTGGTCCAGGCGCCACCGCCGGTGCCACCACCGGGCTGGGTGTCGAAGATGACCCGGGCGGCCGCACCGGTGACCACGTTGAAGGGGGCGCTGACGGCATCGCTCGCCGACCCGCCGCCGACGGACGCGGTCACGACGTACCCGCTGCCCACGAGGTCGATGGTGCAGCCCGTGAACGTCGCCAGCCCGGACACGGTGGTCCTCGCGAGGCCGCCGTTGCAGGTGAAGGCGCCGCCCGCGTCGTTGGTGGTCAGGGCAAGGGTGATCACCAGGCCACCGGTGGTGATCGTGTTGCCTCCCGCATCCTGGAGCGCGACCACCGGCTGCGTGGACCAGGGCAGGCCACCGGTGCCCCCGCCCGGCTGGGCGGTGAAGCCGAGCTTGACCGGCGGCCCGGCGGCCACCGTGAACGTGCCGCTGGTGACCGGGGAGAGACCGGTCGTCGAGGCTGCCAGCGTGTAGCCGGTGCCCGCCCGGTCCACGGCGCAGCCGGTGAAGGGGGCCTCGCCGGCAACGAGGGCCCGGGTGAGGCCGCCGAAGCACGAGAGGCTCCCGCCGCCGCCGCCGCCGAGGGAGAGCGTCACCGGGGTGAGCGACCCGATGGCGACGTTGCCACCCGCGTCGAGGAGCGAGACGACCGGCTGGGTGGTCCACGCGACCGTCGCCGTGCCGCCCGACGGCTGGATGGTGAACGCCATCGAGATCGCGATGCCGGGCGTGACGTCGAACGTGCTGCTGGTGCCGGTCAGAAGCCCGGATGCCGTCGCGCTCAGGGTGTAGGCCGTGCCTGCCTTGTCCACCTTGCAGCCCGCGAAGGCGGCGATGCCCGATGCCGTCGCCTTGGTCTGGCCGCCGGTGCAGGTCACGCTCCCGATCACGTTCCCGGTGCCGACGGTGACGGCGATGGTCACCGTGGCCGAGCCCGACGCGGCGTTCCCGTAGGCATCCACGATCCTGACGGACGGCTGGGTTGTCCAGACGGTGCCGCCGGTGCCGCCCGACGGCTGGACGACGAAGGACAGGCCGACCGCCGGCCCGGCGGTGACCGCGAAGACCGCGCTCGTGGCCTGAGTCAACCCCGACGCCGAGGCGGTGAGCGTGTACCCGGCGCCCACCTTGTCCACGGTGCAGCCGGTGAAGGCCGCGACGCCCGCCACCGCGACCCGGTCCGCGCCGGCGGTGCAGGAGAGGCTCGCAGTCGCATTCCCGGTGCCGGTCGTGATGGCCAGCATGACCGCATCGGTCGCGGCGGCGACGAGGTTGCCACCCGCGTCCTGGACGGCGATCGAGGGCTGGGTGGCGAACGGGCTGCCCGCGGTGATGCCGGCGATGGTCGCCGTGAAGGCCAGCTTGGCCGGCGCCCCGACCGTGACCGCGAAGGCCGTGCCGGTGCCGGCCGCGACGCTGGTGCCGGTCGCCTTGAGCGTGTAGCCGGCACCCGCCTTGTCGATCCGGCAGCCGGTGAAGGTGGCGACCCCCGCGACCGCGGCCAGGGTGAGCCCCGGCGTGCAGGCGAGCGCGGCCCCGGTCGTGCCGGTGCCGGTGGTGATGGCGAGCGTGACCGCGAGGACCGACGTGGTGACCGGGTTGCCGCCCGCGTCGCGCACCTCGACCACCGGCTGGACCCCGAACGCGGTGCCGCCGGTGCCGCCCGCGGGGCTGGTCGTGAGCACCAGCTGCGCCGCCGGGCCGGTCGTGATCGCGAAGGCGCCGGTCGAGATGCCGGTCACGCCCGATGCCGAGGCGGCGAGCATGTACCCGGTGCCCGCGAGGTCCACCTTGCAGCCGGCGAAGGTCGCCACGCCCGCGACCGCGGCCTTGCTCTGGCCGCCCGCGCAGGTGAACGCGGCCCCGGTCGTGCCGGTGCCCGGCACCAGGGCCAGGGTCACGGTCGCGGTCGAGGCGGTGAGGTTGCCGAAGGCGTCCACGATCCGGATGACCGGCTGGCCCGACCAGGCCACGCCGCCGGTGCCGCCGGTCGGCTGCGTCCCGACGACCAGCGCCGCGGGGGCGGCCGCGGTGACCGTGAACCCCGACGAGGTGGCGCCCGTGAGCCCGGCTGCGGAGGCCGTGAGCGTGTACCCGGCCGCGGCCTTGTCGATCGAGCAGCCGGTGAAGGCCGCCACGCCCGAGACCGCGCCGAGCGCCTGGCCGCCGGTGCACGAGAGCGTGCCCGACCCGGTGTTGGCGCCGAACGCGAGGGTCACCGTGTCGGTCACCCCGGCCACCGTGTTGCCGCCCGCATCGGCCACCGCCACCACCGGCTGGGTCGCCCAGGCGGCCCCCGCCGTGCCGCCGCCGGGCGCGACCGTGAGCACGAGCTTCGCGGCCGGGCCCACGCCCACCGTGAACGGCGTGCTGGTCGCCGCGGTCAGCCCGGTGCCGGTCGCCCGCAGCGTGTACCCGGCACCGGCCTTGTCGATCGCGCAGCCCGTGAACGTCGCGAGGCCCGCCACCGCGCTCTTGGTCAGCCCGCCGGTGCAGGCGAGGGCCGCCCCCGTCGTGCCGCTGCCGGCGGTGATCGCGAGCGTCACCGCGGTCGTCGCGGTCGTCGCGTTGCCGCCCGCGTCGAGCAGGCGCACCACCGGCTGCGTGGCCCAGGCCAGGCCGCCGGTGCCGCCGCCGGGGCTGGTGTCGAAGACCGCGATCGCCGCCGGGCCGACCGCGATCGGGAAGGTCGCCGAGACGGTGCCGGTCAGGCCGCCGGTGGCCACGGTCAGCGTGTACCCGGTGCCCACCTTGTCGATCGTGCAGCCGGAGAAGCTGACGGCTCCTCCCGAGGCGGCCTTCGAGAGGCCTCCCGTGCAGGCCAGGGCGGCGCCGGCGGTACCGGTGCCAGGAGTGATCGCGATGGTGATCGTCGCCGTCGAGGCGGCCTGGTTGCCCCAGGCGTCCACGGTCTTGATCGTGGGCTGCGTCGCCCACCCGACGCCGCCGGTCCCGCCCGACGGCTGGGTCGTGACGGCCAGGGCGACCGGCGTCCCGGCCACGATCGCGAACACGGACGAGGTGGCGCCGGTGAGACCGGTGGAGGAGGCGGCCAGCGAATAGGTGGCTCCCGCCTTGTCGAGCGTGCACCCGCTGAAGGTGGCGACGCCCCCGGACGCTGCCAGCGTCTTGCCGCTGGTGCAGGCGAGCGCGGCGCCGGACGGACCCGCCGACACGGCGAGGGTCACCGTGCTGGTGGCGCCGGGGACCGTGTTGCCGCCGGCGTCCTGGACCAGCACCACCGGCTGGTTGACCCAGACTGCGCCGGCCGTCCCGCCACCCGGCTGGATTGTGAAGGCCAGCTTGGCCGGCGCCCCGACCGTGACCGCGAAGGCCGTGCCGGTGC
>JBAXFC010000029.1:0-15371 GCA_037140135.1 Chloroflexota bacterium | reverse complement strand
GGCCTCCTGCTCGGACTGGCCCTCGGCCTGATCCTCTGGCAGCTGCTGCCCGCCTCCGCCATGGCCGCGGAGCTCCAGGTGGGCCAGGTGCATCTGGAGCCCTGTCCACCGGCCGATCCGGGCAGCCAAGGCGGCCTGCGCCGGCCACGACGGCAGGCGGCGAGCCCGTGGTGACGGGCGCGGGACGGGCGATCGCGGCCCCCACCATCTGCTGCACCGGATCGGCATCCGTCGTCGGGTAGAGGTGGCAGGCGGTCCGGACGCCGTCCGGGAACCGGACCTCGGGCGGGACCACCTCGCTGCAGACCGGCATGGCCATGCCGCAGCGCGGGGCGAACCGGCAGCCGGGGGGTGGATTGCGCAGGTCCGGCGGCTGCCCGGGAATGACATCGAGCGTCCGCCGGTCGGCGCGGATGTTCGGGAAGGCCAAGAGCAGCTTGCGCGTGTACGGATGGCGCGGCGAGGTGAAGATGCGCGTGACCGGCCCCTCCTCGGCGACCCGGCCCGCATACATGATCATCACCCGGTCGCACGTCTCGGCGATCACCGAGAGGTCGTGCGTGATGAGCATCAGCGACAGCCCGAGATCCCGCCGCAGGCGCTCGAGCAACTGGAGGATCTGGGCCTGGACCATGACGTCGAGCGCGGTCGTTGGCTCGTCGCCGATCACGATCGCCGGATCGCAGGCGAGCGCCATGGCGATCATCGCCCGCTGCCGCATGCCACCGGAGAGCTCGTGCGGGTACGCCGACGCGCGCTGCTTGGGGATGCCCACCAGGTCGAGCAGCTCGGCCGCCCGCTTGCGGGACGCCTCGCGCGGCTGCCCCAGGCGGATCTCGATCGGCTCGGCGATCTGGTCGCCGATCCGCTGCACCGGGTTGAGCGCGTTCATGGCGCCCTGGAAGACCATGCTGATCTCGCGCCAGCGGTACCGGGCAAGCTGCTTCTCGGTCTTGGGCACGAGGTCGATCCCGAACAGCTTGATCGAGCCGCCCTTGATCCGCCCGTTGCCGGGCAGGAGCCGTACCAGCGAGAGGGCGGTCGTGGTCTTGCCGCAGCCGGACTCCCCCGCGATCCCGAGCGCCTCGCCGTCATCGAGCCGGAACGAGACGCCGTCCACCGCCTTCACCGAACCGTTGCGCATCGAGAAGCGGACCGCGAGGTCGGTCACCTCGAGCAGGGGCGCCTCCGGCACCGCCTGCTTGGGCAGCGGCCACTGGCGCCGCCCGCGGATCTCCGTCTGGGTTGTCATCGCCGGCCCGCCGACTTGGGGTTGAGCACGTCGTCAAGGGCGTTGCCGACGAGCGTGAACGCGAGCACCACCAGGACCACGCACGCGGCCGGCGGCACGATGTACCACCACGCGCCGAGCCCGGGGGCGCCGGAGCTCTGGGCCGCGTTGAGGACCTGGCCCCAGGAGGGCGCAGCCGGATCACCGAGGCCGATGAACGCGAGCGTCGTCTCGGTGAAGACCGCCGTGGCGAAGGTCAGGATGGCCTGCGCCACGATC
The DNA here is from genome assembly GCA_037140135.1 of Chloroflexota bacterium. GTDB lineage: Bacteria > Chloroflexota > Limnocylindria > Limnocylindrales > CSP1-4 > CAIXZV01. Next base: position 13,861 of record JBAXFC010000029.1, on the reverse strand, counting down.
AGGTTCACCACGTTGGGCAGGATGTGGTGGCGCATGATCCAGCCCGGCCCGGACCCCACCACGCGCGCCCGGTCCACGAACATCCGCTCCTTGACCGAGAGCACCTGGCTGCGGATGACGCGCGCGGTCGCGGCCCAGGAGGTGACACCGATGACGATGACGATCACCAGCAGGGTCGCCCGGATCCCGAACAGCTCCGCGTCCGCGCCGATCAGGTCCAGCAGGACGGGCGCCAGGATGATGGCCAGGACGACCGTGGGCATGACCAGGAAGAAGTCGCTGACGCGCATCAGGACGTTGTCCACCCAGCCGCCGGCGAAGCCGGACACGATGCCGACCAGCGCGCCCAGGAAGATCGTGATGATCGTGGCCAGGAGGCCGATGATCATCGAGATCCGCGCTCCGTGGACGGTGAGGTTCAGCATGTCCCGGCCCAGCTCGTCGGTCCCGAACAGGTAGCCGTTGCCGGGCGGCTGGAGCGGGCCGCCGGTGGCGGTGGTCACATCCTGCAGCGGGCCCACGAAGACCGCGGGCGCGATGGCCAGGATCACGAACACCACCAGCACCGCGAGGCCGATCACGCCGTCCGTCCGCGAGACGTAGCGGGAGAGCGCGTCGCGGGACCGGCTGGGCCTCGTTGGCCGCCGCTCCGTCACGGCCTTTGTCTCCGACCCGCTCATGACCGCACCCGCGGATCGAGGAAGCCGTAGACGATGTCGGCGACCAGGTTGCAGACCACGACCGAGATCGCCACCAGCAGGAAGATCCCCTGGAGGACCGGGTAGTCGCGCGCGTCGAGCGCCTGCACGGTCAGGGTGCCGATCCCGGGCCAGTTGAAGACGACCTCCGCCGTGATCGCGCCGCCGATGACCCAGCCGAGGTTGATGGCGATGATCGTGACCATCGGCAGCATGGCGTTGGGGAACGCGTGGTGGCGCAGGATGCGCCCGTCCGCGAGACCCTTGGCGCGGGCCGTCGTGACGTAGTCCTCGCTCCGGGTGTCGATGATCGCCGAGCGCATCAGGATGGAGTAGCCGCCGATCAGGCCGAGCGTGATCGCGGTCGTCGGCAGGACCAGGTGCCGGCCGAGATCGAACAGCTGGCCGACCGCGTCCGTGGGCCCCCCGGGCGTGGTCATGCCCGAGGTCGGGAACCAGGCAAGGCCGGCGGCGAAGACGATGATCAGCGGCATGCCGATCACGAAGTACGGCATCGAGTAGAAGATCAGGCCCAGGCCGCCGCCGATCCGGTCCAGGAGACCGCCCCGCCGCCAGCCGGCATAGGCGCCCAGCAGCAGGCCGACGACGATGGAGAGCACCTCGGAGATGCCGAGCAGGAGGAGTGTCGGCCCGGCGGCGTCGGAGACCACCTCGGTCACCGGCTTGCCCCGGTACTTGATCGAGTAGCCGAGGTCACCCGACATCGTGGACGCGATGTAGGCGACCAGCTGGTCGGGGATGAGCGGCTTGTCCAGGCCCCAGCGGGCCCGCGCGGCCGCCACCTGCTCCGAGGTCAGGTTCGGGTTCTTGATCGCCCGCTCCGGGGACCCGGGCATCATCCGGAACATGACGAACAGGAGCAGCACGATCGCCGCGATCGTGAGGATCGCCCCAGCGGTCTTGCGGACCAGGTAGCGGGCGTTCATCGACGGGCGCCGCGGGGCTGGCTGGGTGCGGACGGCCGGGAGCCGGTCGTCCGCACCGCAAGTTTCAGCACGATCCCGCTACCGGGCACTATTCGTCGTCATCGGGGCCGCCGGAGCGCCGACGGCTCAGGATCAGCGCGATGAACACCACGGCCACGATCACCACGATCACGATCACGATCAGCAGCGTGCTGCTGCCGCCGCCCGAGGTGGACGACCCGTCGGAGCTGGCGGCCGGGGTGGGGGCCGGCGTCGCCGGGGCTGCCGTCGCGCCCGGCTCCGGCGTCGCGGGTGCCACGGTCGGCGCCTCGCTGGGCTTGGCCGTCGCGTCGGTGAGCAGCGAGTAGGCCTGGATCCCGTATGTGAAGAACGGGGTGCCCGAGGCCGGCTGGTTCTGCCAGCCGGCGAACCGGTCGTTGCGGTAGACGTCAAGGCTGGCGTCATAGAACAGGATGTCGTACGGCGCCTCGTTGTAGATCAGGTTCTGCATCTTGGCCAGCGTGTCGCGGCGCTCCGCGCCAGACTGGGTCAGCTGCAGGTCGTACAGCTTGTCGTACTCGGGGTTGCAGTACTGGCTGTCGGACGTGTTGTCGATGGCATCGCAGCGGAAGATCTGGAGCAGGGCATTGGGATCCGGGTTGCCGGCCCAGCCCCAGAGCTCGATGTCGTACTTGGCCTTGCCGTCGCTCGGCAGGATGATCGTGCCCAGCGTCGCCGAGTCGTAGGACTGCGTGGTGACGCCGACACCGAGCTGGCCGTACCAGGCCTTCACGAACTGCGCGACCTTGGGGTAGTTGTCGTCGCTGTTGGGCATGTACAGGCGCAGGCTGATCGGGTTGCCCTCCTTGTCGAGGCGCTTCCCATTGCCGTCGAGCACGTAGCCCGCCGCGTCCAGCTTCTGCTTGGCGAGGTCGATGTTGAAGGTGCGGGGGACGTCCGGCGTGACGTGCCAGTCCGCGAGCACGGGCGGCACGATGGTGTCGCCCGGATCGCCGAAGCCGCCGAGCACCTTGTCCACGAGCGCCTGGCGGTCCACGGCGTAGCCCAGCGCATCGCGGAAGGCCGGATCGAGCAGGGCCTTGGTGGAGGGGCCGCCGCCCTTGATCGTCTTGCCGGTACCGGTGCCGTAGGTGTTGAACGCGAGCTGCGACCAGCCGTTCGACTTGCCCTCGACGGCGGTGTACGCCGGATCGGCGGCCAGCTTCTTGAACTGCTCGGCGTTGACGCCGCGGGCGTAGTCGATCTCGCCGGCCTTGAGGGCCTGGAGCATGGTGTCCGAGTTCTGGAAGACCTGCAGGATGACCTCGTCCTCGAAGCCCTTGGGGCCCCAGTAGTCGGGGTTGCGCACGAACCGCACGTACTGGCCGGTCTTCCACTCGGCGAGCGTGTACGGACCGGTGCCGACCAGCGGGGCGTCGAACTTCTCGGCCGCGATCGCCTTGTAGTCGTCCTTCCCGTAGATGTGCTCGGGCAGGATCGGGACGTAGACCTGGTAGACGCGATCCGACTGGTCGGTGGTGTAGGCGATGAACGTGCTGGCGTCCGGGCACTCGACCTTGGTGACCCCGGCGTCCTTGACGTTCGGGTCCAGGTAGCCGGCGCCGATGTAGCTCTCATCCTTGATGGCGGCGACCGCGAGGCCCCACGAGTAGCAGGCGTCCTTGGACGTGGCGGGCGTGCCGTCGGACCACTTCATGGCGTCGCGGATGTGGAAGGTGACCTTGTCCGCGCTGCGGGTCCAGGAGTCGGCGAAGCCCGGGGCCGGGTGGGCGTCCTTGTCGAACTCGACCAGCAGGTTGTAGGTCAGCTGGAACGCCTCGTAGCCGACCACCAGCATCGTGTTGAAGGGGTTGGTCGAATCGAGGTCCTGCGTGGTGCCCGCCCGCAGGACGACGGGATCCGCGGCGGCGGCAGGCACGGTCGCCGGCAGCAGCACGGCAAGCGCGAGCACGAGCGAAGCGCCGAGGCGTAGGCCTCGGGTGCGCCGGGCGTGGGGCATCAAGTTCTCCTCACAACCACTGCCAAGGGCGGGGCCGCTCCACCACGACCGCAACCCGCGCCGCGTCGCCGCGGCGGTTGGGGCGAGGTTGGCACACGCAGTGCGGGGCTGCAACTGCCGATCGATACGGTGCGCACAGGGGAACGGGTGGAATTGCCCGATCGGGCGGGCTACCGCCGGAGGACCTCGGCCGCGTAGAGCCCGATGGCGCCGATGGTGAGCAGGTCGTGGATCCCGCCCGCGGCGATCTCGACGAGGATCTGGTCCAGGGTCGCCCAGCGGACGGCCAGGTCCTCCGAGGGCTCCGGGTCCGCCTCGCCCGCCGTCAGGCCGGTGGCGACGAACAGGCCGCCGCGCTCGTCGGTCACCGAGTTGGAGACGCTGACCCGGCACAGCTGGCGCCAGTCGGCCGCCTCGTAGCCCGTCTCCTCGCGCAGCTCACGCCGGGCGCCCTCCACGAGCGGCTCATCGACCGGCACCCCACCCTCGGGGATCTCCCAGCTGTACTCGTCGAGCGCGTAGCGGTGCTGGCCCACGAGCAGGATGCGGCCGTCGTCATCGACCGCGACCACGCCCACGGCGGCGTTCGCGAAGTGGACGACGCCGTAGATGCCGGGGCTGCCGTCGGGCCGGTCCACCTCGTCGTGGTGGAGCTCGATCCAGGGGTTCGCGTAGGGCGTGGCCCGGGTGCGGCGGCGCCAGGGGCCGACGGCGATGGGCTCTCGATGCTGCTCGCTCATGTCACACACGGTAGCCCTTCGCGTCACTGGCCACAGGACCGGCATCCGGTTCCCGCGCCGCCCGGGCGCGAGTCGTGCCGGCCTGCGACAGGGGTGGAGTGACATGAGCGCACAGCGTGGACGCGGGTCCCGCAGCGGCTGGATCAAGGGAGGCGTGGCCGTCGCCCTCGTCCTCGTCGGGTTGCTGTACGGAACCGCATCCTGGTTCGTCTACGACACCGTGGGCAAGGCGCCCCGGGCCTGCTGGCCATCGGACCAGGCCAACACGCCGGCCCGGTTCTCGGTTCCCCAGGACGTTGACCCGACCCTCGCGACGGCGTACCCGCTGCCCACGCCCGTGGACGTGACGTTCACGTCACGCGACGCGCAGATCCCCAACGCCAGGCTCGCGGCGTGGTGGATCCCCGGCGCCAGGGCGGACGCACCGGCGGTCATCATCATCCACGGGGTCCAGTCCTGCCGCCGTGAGGCATCGGTCCTGCTGGCCGCAGGGATGCTCCACAAGCACGGCTTCTCGGTGTTCCTGATGGACCTGCGGGACCATGGCGATTCGCAGGGCGACGACGCCCGCTTCGCGGGTGGCAGCGAGGAGTACCTCGACGTCCTCGGCGGCTGGGACTGGGTGCGCGCCCAGGGCGTGCCGGCCGAACGGATCGGGATCGAGGGCTTCTCCTTCGGCTCGATCACCGCCATCGTGGCCGGGAGCCGGGAGCCCCTGGTTGCGGGCGTCTGGTCCGACTCCTCGGCGACCACCATGAACGAGGGCATCGGGGACTTCCTGGCCAGCCAGCTCCACGATTCCACGGGCATCTCGAAGGTCCTCGTCCCCGGGACGATCCTCTGGGCGAAGCTCATCGCCGGCGACGACCTGGCGCGCTACGACCCCATCACCGAGGTCGCCGCGTACCACGGCCGCCACATCGCCTTCACTCACGGCGCCAACGACGTGGTCCTGCCCTCCACGATGGCCGGTGCACTCCACGGCGCGGCAGCCACGGCGGGGGCCATCACGACGGACGCCTGGATCGTGCCCGGCGCCGGACACACGGCCGGGATCTACGTGGATCCGGCCGGGTACGAGCAGCGCCTGGCGGTCTTCTTCACCGACGCGCTCGGGAGCCCCGAGGCCGTCACCGCACCCTAGACTGGAGAGCATGGAGGAGCTCACCGGGGATCGCCTGCGCGACGCCAGCCGCCCCCGCCACGCGGCGGAGGTGCGCTGGGGGGTCCGGATCCCCGCGCGGGACGGCGTGGACCTCTCGGCCAACGTCTGGCTCCCCGTCCCGCACCCGGACGCGCCACGCGAGCGGTTCCCGGTGATCCTCGAGATGATCCCGTACGGCAAGGACACCTGGCGCCGCAACGCGGACACCGCCCGCGGCGAGTGGCTCGCGGCCCGCGGCTTCGCACTCTGCCGGCTCGACGTCCGCGGGACCGGCTCATCGGGCGGGATCGCGCACGACGAGTACACGGAGGCGGAGACGCTCGACGGGTACGACGCGGTCGAGTGGCTTGCCGCCCAGCCCTGGTGCACCGGCGACGTCGGCATGTGGGGCATCAGCTATGGCGGCTTCACCGCGATCCAGGTCGCCAAGCTCCGGCCGCCGCACCTGCGGGCCATCCTGCCGATGTACGCCACGGATGATCGCTATCGCGACGACGTCCACATCCGCGGTGGCTGCGTGACGGCCAGCGAGAAGTGCCAGTACGCGGTCAGCCAGCTGGGCATGAACGCGATGCCGCCCCACCCGCCGGTCGCCGGCGACGGCTGGCGGGATGCATGGCGCGAGCGCCTGGAGCAGACGCCGCCGTGGCTGATGGCCTGGATCCGCGAGCAGACCGACGGCCCCTACTGGCGCCGCGGCTCCCTCGCCCCGGACCACGACGCGATCGAGTGCGCCGTCTTCTCCATCGCCGGCTGGTCTGATTCGTACGTGGACGCCGCCTTCCGGATGCAGGAGCGCTGCACGCGCGCACGCTCGGTGCGGACGCTGGCCGGCAACTGGGCCCACTCCTTCCCGGACGACGCCTTCCCGGGCCCGAACCTCGACTGGCTCCACGAGCTCGTCCGGTTCTTCGACCGGTACCTCAAGGGGATCGAGAACGGCTGGGAGCACGAGCCCGCGCTGGTCTGGTTCGAGCACGAGTACGCCAAGCCCGAGGCGTTCCCGGCGGCATGGCCCGGCACCTGGCGGGCTTCGGACGCCTTCCCGGTGCCCGGGACGGTGCCCCTGGAGCTGTATCTCGACCGGGTCCCCGGGGGCGGCGAGCGGCGGCTCCACGGGCGGCCCTCGAAGGTGGACGCGGACCGTCCCACCGAGGGGTTCGATGCGCTCCCCCACCGTGCGACCGCGGGCACCTCGGGAAGCCTGTCGTGGGGCGCCGGCTGGCCTCCCAACGGGCTGGCCCGCGACCTCCGGCCGGACGAGGTCCACGGCCTCGTCTTCACCACCGAGCCGCTGGGCGAGCCGCTCGCCGTCATGGGGGTCCCGGAGGCGGTGCTCTACCTGTGGGCCTCGATGCCGGTGGCGACCGGCGTGGTTCGGCTGTCCGAGGTCGCGCCCGACGGGACGTCATCGCTGGTCGCCCAGGGCGCCCTCAACCTCACCCACCGGCGGTCCGACGTCGCCCCGGAGCCGATGCCGGGCCGCCGGACACCGGAGGAGATCCGCATCCCGCTGCGGACAAGCGGCTACCGGTTCACGGCCGGCAACCGGATCCGGCTGACCGTGCTGACCTCCTGCTGGCCGATCCTGTGGCCATCGCCCTTCCCGGGCCACCTGGGGCTGCTCTACGGCTGGCTGACGCCGTCGCGCCTGGTGCTGCCGATGCTGCCGTCGCGGGCCGCGACGCTCCCGGTTCCGCCGTTCCGCACGGAGCCCGTCGTCCTGCGCGAGGTTGGCTCGTCCCGGGAGGACCCGCCCGAATGGCGGATCGAGGAGGACGTGCTCCGGGGCACCGTCTCGGTGACGATCTTCGAGGGCGGCGAATCGACCCAGGAGGACGGCTCACGCCTGTACAGCTCCGAACGCCTCGTGCTGCGGGTCTCGGACGCGGACCCGGCGCACGCGCACCTCGACTCCGACGTGGTCTACCGCCTTGACGGTGATGGCTTCGCGGTGGACATCCGGGCGACCGGCGTCATCGCCTCGGACGAGACGGCGTTCGACGTGTCGGTGGGGCTCGACGTCCGGCTTGACGGAGAGCCGTTCTTCGCCCGGACGTGGGAGGAGCGGATCCCCCGCCGACTCGTCTAGCCGGGGCGACGCCCGCGTCCGGCGCCGGTGCGCGTCGCGCTCTGCGGGGTCCGGTCAGCCGCCGAGCGTTGCCAGCGCGCCGCGCGCCACGAGCGCCGAGACCACCGCGAGCAGCACGCTCGTCGCCTGCGTGACCAGGTACCAGTCCACGAACCCCCGGTCGTCGAGGCGCCGGACACGGACGAGCGCGTCGATCGCGAGGACTGCGACTGCGAGCAGCTCCGCTCCGGCCAGCACCGCCGCCACGATCAGCAGGCGCTCGAGCGCGACGACCGTCGCCGAGATCCTGGCTTCTGCCCCGGCGGGCACCGCTGCCGCCGCGGCAGGATCCCCGGCCACGGCGCGCGGCGAGATCATCGCCATCACGAGGTAGTACCCGCCGCGGGTGTTGACGATGAACAGCGACACGACGACGACGGCCGCCAGCACGACCGCGTGGACGACCGTGCGGTCGGCGTCGCGCAGGACGGCGTTCACGAGGTCCCTGAACTGCGGCGTGAACGCGACGCCGGCGAGGATCACGAGCCAGCCGCCGATCGCGAAGACCCCGTGGAACAGCTGGTCCAGGAGGAACAGGATCCCGGGCCACGGGGTCCAGGCATCGCCGAGACCGCTCCCGGGCTGCATGACACCCGTGGCGCGCCGGAGCTCGGCCTGCGCGACGGCATCGGCGTTGGCCCGCCGGGTCGCGCGGACCTTCCAGGCATCCACCCCCATGTGCGAGGCGACCACCACGGCGACGTAGAGGATCCCGGGTGCCCCGAAGGCGAGCATCGCCGGCACCAGGCACAGGGTCACGTGGAAGCCGTGGGTCGCCAGCGCCAGCGCACCGGTCCTGCCGCCCTGGCCCTTGTTCAGCGCGATCCAGTCGTTCTGGAAGGCGAAGTCCGCCAGGAGGTGCGCAAGGACCAGCCATGCCAGCACCAGCACGATGTCGGTCATGCGGGTTCGCCGGGGAATTGCTGTGGCCAGGGACGCCGGTGCATGGCGGGCAGACTACCGGACCGGGTCTGCCGCAGCCCGTCGGCAAGGCGCGCCCACCCTGTCAATCCGCCGACACGGCCGACGGCGTACGATGGGCTCGAGCCGCCCGCGCCCATCCCGCGCAGACCCGGCGGCGGCAGCTCGGGGTACCCAATGAGCGGACACGCACCGGTTGACGCGATCCAGCTGGCGATCGATGTCCCCGTCGATGCGCCGGCGGCCTGGGCGGCCATCACCGATCCCGCCCGGATCATCGAGTGGTTCACCGACGCCTCGGCGCTCGGCCCGGCTGGCTCTCCATACCGGCTTGACTTCGGCGACGGCAGCGTCGTCGAGGGAACCGTGCTCACGGTTGAGCCCGGGTACCGGTTCTCGCACACCTGGAGCTGGGCCGGCGCCGATCCGGATGAGACGACGACCGTGACCTGGTCCGTGGAGCCGCTCGGCGACGGCCGTTCGAGGATCCTGCTGGTCCACGGGGACTGGGACGAGGCCCGCCTGGACGCGGCAGCCCGCGACGAGCACGAGTCCTACTGGACCGGGTACCTCGAGGACCTGGTCGCCGTGCTCGGGGCGGGGTGACCGGCGACGGCCGCCTCGGGCCGATCGCATACCGGGCATTCGGCCGCTTCCACCGCGATGCGCGGCTGATCCTCGTCGTCAGCCTGATCGCGGGCGCGGGCATCAGCCTCTGGTGGATCGACTTCAACCTCTACCTCGTCGCGCTCGGCCTGCCGTCCGCGCAGATCGGACTGGTGGCCACCCTGGGCTCGGTGGCGGGCGGGGTGATCGCCTTTCCAGCGAGCGCGTGGTCGGACCGCGTGGGGCGGCGAGTGGTCTTCCTGGCCGGGCTGTCCACGTCGCTGGTGGCCCTCTTGTGCCTCCTCGCGAGCGAGGCCCTGTTCGTGATCGTCCTGGCCGCCGCCATGTGGTCCATGGGCAACCAGGCCTTCCAGGTCGTGATCTCGCCCTACATGACCGAGCACTCGGAGGCGTCCCACCGCAACGAGCTGTTCGCCATCCAGTTCGCCACCCAGAACGTGACCAACATCGCGGCCGCGATCCTCGGCGGCGTGGTGGCGACGGCGATCGCGGGGCTCATCGGCATCGACTCGGCAGGCCCCGGCACCTACAAGATCATCATGGTCATCATGGTCGTCCTGCTGGCAGCCGGGCTGTTCGCGGCCACCCGCCTGACCGACGACCGGCCCTCGCGCGCGATGACGCCCCGCCTTCGCAGCCTGGGCGAGCCCGCGGCCTTCCCCGCGGACCCACGTCGCTCGAAGACCATGCTGGGGATCACGATCCGCGACCGGAGCCGCTTCTTCCGGCTGGTCTTCCCGGGCTTCCTCATCTCGATCGGCGCCGGGCAGGTGATCCCGTTCCTCAACATGTACATCCAGCGCAAGTTCGGCCTCGACCTCGCGGAGCTCAACGCGGTGTTCGCGTTCACGGCGCTCGGCACCGTGCTGGCCATCCTCGCCCAGCCATGGCTCGCCCGCCGCTTCGGCCAGCTGACCTCGGTCGTGCTGGTCCAGGGCGCCTCGATCCCGTTCCTCGTCGCGCTCGGGTTCTCGCCGATCCTGTGGATCGTGATCCTCGCGATGGCGGTTCGCAACTCGCTGATGAACGCCGGCAACCCGATCTTCAACGCCTTCTCGATGGAGCAGGTGGACCCGGCCGAGCGGGCGACGCTCGCCGCCGCGATGAGCGTCATGTGGCAGGTGGGCTGGGTCATCGGCGGGACCTGGTACGCGCTGCTCCAGGCGTCGATCGGGTTCTACGACGGCTACACCGTGAACTTCATCACGATCATCGCGCTCTACTCGATCGCCACGGTCCTCTACTGGATCTGGTTCCGGGCCGCAGACCGGCGGGCGCTGGCGGCCCGGGCCACCGCCGTCTGACGGGCGGGCCGGTACACTGCCGCCCATGGCAGAGGCGCCCATCCCCGGCAAGACCAAGACCGCGATCCCGCGCAACCCCGGCCGGCACGAGCTGGGCATGAAGGCCACGCTCCTGTTCCCCAACAGGGAGATCGTGGAGCAGTACTACGTGCCGCTCGTCTACACGGCCTGCCGCACCTGCTACTCGGAGCTCGCGCCCCAGGAGATCTTCCGACGCGCGGTTGCAGGCGAGATCGCGCCGGCCTCGATGCAGCGGCTGATCTCCAACGTCATCGAGTCGGGCCACGGCTCCACCATCGAGCACATCGTCTTCACCTTCGCGCTGTCGGGCGTGTCGCGCACGCTGTCGCACCAGCTCGTCCGCCATCGCGCAGGCGTCGCCTTCGACCAGCAGAGCCAGCGGTACGTCAAGTACGAGGGCGCCGCCACCATGCTGCCCGCGACCATCGCGGAAGCGGATCCGGCGCTGCGGGCGCGCTACGAGGAGCAGGTGGACGGCGCGCTGGGCCTGTACGCGGACCTGGTCGATGCCGGAATTCCCGGTGAGGACGCTCGCTTCGTGTTCCCCAATGCGACGCGGACCAACCTCGTGATGACCACGAACCTGCGGGCCCTGATCCACATGTCGGGCCTGCGCCTGTGCACCATGGCCCAGTGGGAGATCCGCCGGCTGTTCCAGCTGATCCGCCACGAGATCTTCGACGTGTCGCCGTTCCTGGGCTCGTTCCTGGCACCCAAGTGCGTGCCGCTCGGGTACTGCGACGAGTTCAACAACCGCGACGAGCACTGTCCCATCCGGCCCCACAAGGACAGCGTCCTCGGTGCGTGGGCCCAGAAGCGCGACGCGGCCAGGGCGGCCGGCCGCGACCTCCCCGTCACCTAGCCAGGCGTCACGTCAGCTGCCGGCAGCCCAGCCGGCCCGAGGAGCCCACCATGCCGGTCAACACCGAGGACCTCAACGTCGTGTTCATCGCGCTGCTGGTCGCGGCGGCCGTCCTGGGGATCGCCTCGATCCCGGGCACCTCGTTCTCCGGCTTCGCGCACCCGATCGTGCTGTTCGTGGGCGTCTTCATCGGGATGCTGCTGCTGGGCCGCGTGCTCGACAACGCGGCCGCCGAGGCGCTCGACCGCAGCCCGCGCGAGCACCGCTAGGGCCCGGCTCCGCAACATCGCGGCCGACATCGCGGCCGGCGACGCGGAGGGCGAGCGTCTAGGCGGAGAGTCCGGCCACGAACCGGCGCAGCACGCGCGCGAGGTTCGGTCCCGCTGCGGCACCCGCCTCGAGCACCTCTTCGTGCGCCAGGGGCTGGCCGCTGTACCCGGCGCCCGCGTTGGTGACCAGCGAGACGCCGGCCACCTCGAGGCCCGCCCATCGGGCGGCGATGGCCTCGAGCACGGTGGACATGCCCACGGCGTCCGCGCCCATGGTGCGCAGCATCCGAACCTCGGCCGGGGTCTCGTAGTTGGGTCCCAGGAGGCCGACGTAGACGCCCTCCTCGAGCGGGACGCCCTCGGCCTCGCCGGCCGCCTTGAGCGCGGCGCGGTGGGCGGGCGTCCAGACATCGGTCATGTCCGTGAACCGCTCCCCGAGCTCGTCCGCGTTCTGGCCCATCAACGGCGACAGGCCGGTCAGGTTGATGTGGTCCGAGATCACCATGAGCGTCCCCGGACCGTAGGCGGGATTGGTGCCACCGGCGGCATTGGTCAGGATGACGAGCCGCGCGCCCAGTTGCCTGAACAGCAGGACCGGCTGCACGACCAGGCCCGGTGCATTGCCCTCGTAGAGGTGGAAGCGCCCCTGGAGCGCGACGACCGGGACGCCCGCGAGCATCCCGAGCAGGAGGCGGCCGGCGTGGCCCGGGGCCGTGGCGGCAGGCCAGCCGGGAAGCTCCTCGAACGGGATGGAGACGGGGTTCTCGACGTCGTCCGCAAGGCTGCCGAGGCCGGAGCCGAGCACGATGCCCACCCGTGGCACCAGGTCCGTCCGGGCGCGGACGGCGGCCGCGAGCGCTGCCAGCCGCACGGGCTGCTCGGATGGGGGGATGGGCCGGGTGCGGTCGATCTCGTCGTGCTGCATGCGCGCAGGATACGGCGCGACGGCGAGCGCGGACCGTTAAACTTCGACGCCCGCCAGGAGTACTGACACCGGGATGCCAGTCGCGTCCTGCCGGGCGTCCAGCCGGCGGATCCTTGCGGACCAGCCCGCGCTGGTGAACGAAGCGCTCGAGGCGGCGGAAGCGCGCTCCGGACCTTGATGTGATCGCGGTCGGTGCAGGCCAGGCCTTGAGGTGATCGCGGCCGGCAATCCTCGGCGGGTTTGAGGCGATCGCCTCCGCTCCGGTGCTCCGTTGCCCCCTCGGGCAAGGCCTACTGTAGGGGGGAGGGCACCTGGTCAGGAAGCGGGTTGTCCACCAACTTCGGGCGGCCCGGGGGTTGCTCATCCACGAGTCTGCTGCCGGTGTGGACAACCTGTGGACGGCCGCGGGGTGCCGGCCGTGCGCGTGAGGCGCAACGCCGGGGCACCGGACAGGCGCGTCAGCCGCCCAGGGCGAACATCTCCACCTTCCGCAGGTCCGTGGTCGCCGCGCTGCGAAGCTCCGAGTACCGATCCCCCCTCGGGGTCCAGATGGAGGCCACCAGCGATGCGAGCTCGGCATCCGTTGCGCCGGCCCGGATCGGCGTCTTGAGGTCGGGGCCGGTCACCGCGAACAGGCACGTGTACAGGTGGCCGTCGGCGGAGAGGCGTGCCCGTGTGCAATCGCCGCAGAACGGCCGGGTGACCGAAGCGATCGCGCCTACCTCGCCCGACCCGTCGCGGTAGCGGTACCGGCCGGCGACCTCGCCCCGGTACCCGGCCGCGACAGGCTCCAGCGGGAACTCGGCATCGATGGTGGCCAGGATCTCGGCGGCGGGGACCACATCGTCGAGTCGCCAGCCATTGGAATGCCCGACATCCATGTACTCGATGAAGCGCAGGATCAGGCCCTCCGCGCGCGCCCAGCGGGCGAGCGGCAGGATCGACGCCTCGTTGAGGCCGCGGCGGACCACCGTGTTGATCTTGATGGGGTTGAGGCCCGCTGCACGCGCGGCGGCGATCCCCTCGAGCACTCGGGCAACCGGGAAGTCCACCCCGTTCATCCGCCCCGAGATCTCGTCATCGAGCGAGTCGAGGCTCACGGTGATGCGGGCCAGGCCCGCCTCGGCCAAGGGGGCGGCAAGCGCGCGGAGGGCAGAACCGTTGGTCGTGAGCGTGAGATCCACGGGCTCACCGTCCGGGGTCCGGAGCCCGGCCAGGTGGCTGATCAGGACCGGCAGGTCACGCCGGACGA
>JBAXFC010000028.1:0-15447 GCA_037140135.1 Chloroflexota bacterium | reverse complement strand
GGGAGCTGGTCCTGGGCCAGAACTACCCGGTCCGGGAGCTGGATCCGGGCTCGCTGTTCTCGGTCGTGACCGGGGACGGCGGCGGCTTCGGCGACCCGCTCGAGCGCGAGGCGATCCACGTCGCCCGCGACGTGGCCAACTCGCTCACCAGCGCCGGGACGGCCGAGCGCGTCTACGGTGTGGTCCTCGGCGCCGACGGCACCCCGGACGGGGCGGCCACGGCGGCCCGCCGCGTGGAGATGCGCCGCGAGCGGCTGGCCCGCGCGATCCCCGCGGCCGAGTACAAGGCGAAGGCCCGCGAGCGGGTCGTCGCCAAGGATTTCCCCAAGCCCGTCCGGGCGATGTACAGCGACGTGATCCGGATCTCGCGGAAGTTCGCAACGGAGTTCCGCTCGTTCTGGGATCTCCCCGACGACTACGAGGTCTAGGCGATGCCTGCGTATCCGGACGACATGATCCGTGACCTCCTCGACCGGCGGCTGCCGCTCGACCAGGTCTACCGGCTCCAGAGCGACAAGGATCTCGGACGCGTCACGCAGGTGCTCGCGCTCCAGAAGGTCCGCCTCGGCTGGCCCGAACCCGTGCTTGCGATCATCCAGGAGCACCTGTTCGTGGTCGAGAAGGCCGGTGGCGAGCGCGTCACCCGCTGCGACTGCGGCACGGAGTTCGGCGACTACCGCGAGAACTGGAAGAACGAGGCTCTCGTCTACGAGCGCAACCCGCGCGATGGCGAGATCTACGTGGGCTCCCACGCCGCCGACCCTGACTGGCAGGTCCTGCGCGAGTTCTTCTGCCCGGGCTGCGCCACCCTGCTCGACGTGGAGCCGGTCCCGGTCGGCTATCCGTTCATCCACAACTTCGTGCCGGAGATCTAGGCGTGGGGCGCCGGCCGGTCATCGGCATCACCAGCGGCTCCGCGGATGTTCCGATCGCGGAGGGGCACCTGCCGTCGTTCTACGTGGGTCGCGGGTATGCCCGCGCCGTCGCGCAGGCGGGCGGGCTGCCGGTGGTGCTGACCGCGATCGACGGCGCCGAGGAGGACCTGGCCCGTGAGGTGGTCGGCCGTCTCGACGGCCTGGTGCTGTCCGGCGGCACGGACATCGACCCGGCGGTCTACGGGGCGGAGCGTGACGAGCACACCCAGAAGACCGACTCGCCCCGCGACCGGTTCGAGCTGGCCCTCGTCCGCGAGGCGCGTGTCCTGGACCTGCCGGTGCTCGGCATCTGCCGCGGGTTCCAGCTGCTCGATGTCGCGTACGGCGGGTCGCTGGACCCGCACCGCCCGCACGAGGATGCAGCGCTCGCGGACATCGAGGGCATCCGGGCCGAGGTGACGCGGGTGGCGCTCGAGCCGGGGTCCCTGGCCGCGCGCGTCTACGCCGGCCGATCCGTGGACGTCGTCTGCATCCACCACCAGGCGGTGGACCGTGTGGGGGAGGGGCTCGTGGTCGGCGGCCGGTCCGCGGACGGGCTGGTGGAGAGCGTCGAGGATCCGGCCGCCGCGTTCGTGCTGGGGATCCTGTGGCACCCGGAGCAGATGCTCGACCGGGACGTCACCTCGATCCGGGCGTACCGTGGCCTGGTCGAGGCCGCCGAGCGGCGGATGGCATCGTGAGGAGGCTCCTGTCGTGACCGCTGCGCCGCCGCTCGCGGGCATCCGCGTCCTGGACTTCTCGCGGGTCTTCGCCGGACCCTACGCGACCATGATGCTGGGCGACCTCGGAGCCGAGGTCATCAAGGTCGAGCCGCCCACCGGTGACGAGGCGCGGTACTTCGGGCCGCCGTTCCTTGCCGGCGAGGGGATGAACTTCATGGCGATCAACCGCGGCAAGCGGGGGATCGTGCTCGACCTCAAGCGGCCGGAAGCCGTCGGGATCGCCCACCAGCTCGCCGCCCGGGCCGACGTCGTGGTCGAGAACTTCCGGCCGGGCGTCGCGGACCGCCTGGGGATCGGCTACGCGGAGCTCTCCGCGACGAACCGGGGGCTCGTCTACTGCTCGATCAGCGGCTTCGGGCCGGACAGCCCGTACGCGGACCGGCCGGCGGTCGATCCTGTCCTCCAGGCGATGGGCGGGCTGATGGAGAAGCAGGGCCATGGCATCCGCCCGGAGTGGGTCTGCGTGGCGCTCGCCGACACGTACGCCGCGTCGCTGGCCACGCAGGGGATCCTGGCCGCGCTCCTCGCCCGCGGGCGGGACGCCGGGGCCGGACAACGGGTCGAGATCAGCCTGTACGAGGCGCTGGTCGCGGCGCAGGGCTACCGGATGGTCAGCGGCCTCGACCGCGTGGAGCTTCCGGCCTGGGACGACACGGTCCCCAACGGCGCCTTCCGCGGATCCGACGGCGCCTGGCTGGTGCTCACGGTGGCGACGGCACGCAACTGGACCGCCCTCTGCTCCGCGCTGGAGCGGCAGGACCTCGAGGCGGACGGCCGTTTCGCCAGCAACGCGCTCCGGGTGGCCGCCAGGGCGGAGCTGATGCCGATCCTCGAGGCGGCCTTTGCCACGCGCCCGGCCGCGGACTGGCTGGCGCGCCTCGGCGCGGCCGGTGTGCCCGCCGGCCCGGTGCGGACGGTCGAGGACGTGATCGTGGACGAGAGCCTCGAGCGCGCCGGCGTGATCGTGCGCTCGCAGCACGCGACCGCCGGCGAGGTCCGGACGATGGGTTCGGCGCTGCATCTTGACCGGACTCCCGTGCGCGTCGAGGGCGCCACGCCGGTGCTCGGGCAGCACACGCGCGCGGTCCTGGCGGACCTCGGGCTCGACGACGGGGCCGTCGAGGCGCTGTTCGAGGCGGGCGCCGTCCGCTGACCGGGCTCGCCGGCGCACGCAACCATGCGGGCCGGCCGCCCGTCCGGTCCGCCCCGCCCGGTACAGCCAACTGTGTGTCCGTGGGCCGATCTGCCCTCGTGGCCCAGGGGCGATCCCGCATGTGTCGAGGCCGAGCTGCGCACGGGAGACGCCGCTGAACGCATCCCTGGGTTCGAGCGCCAAGGCGGGCGCGGACCGTAGCGCCCGAAGCGTTCGAGAGACCCGATCCGCCCCGCCCGCGGACCCGCCCCCACAACGGCCTGGACGTGAACGGACCCCGGGCCATCGTCGGCGCCGGGGTCCGAGCTCTCCTCCGGTGCGCGCCGCAGGGCGCGCGGGTGATCAGCTGTTGCCGCCGCCCTGGCCCCGGGCGTAGCCCTCGGCGTCGTCCTCCTGGTAGCCGCCCCGGTAGCCGGCGCCGTCAGGCCGGCGGATCGCCGACTGGGCCACGACCTTGTCGCGGTTGCGGCCGCGGATGTCCTCGAGCGTCCGCCAGCCCTTGTCCTCGTGCCGGTCGAGGAAGTCGGACAGGCCGGTGGTCAGGTCGCGGATGACGTTGGGTCCGACGGCGTGGTCGAGCATCGCCGCCGTGGCGACCTGGACGGTGCCGCAGCCGAGCAGGAAGTAGTTGAGCGCGTGGGCGAAGGTGGAGATGCCGCCGATGCCGCTGAACTCGCGGTCCGGGAAGGCCTGGGTCATCTGCGCCATCTTGGCCAGCGAGAGCGGCAGGATCGCCGGGCCGCCCATGCCGCCTGCGGAGACGTAGCCGTCCACGTTGATCTCGAACTCGCCGGTCTCGGGATCCACCGGCGGCACGCTCGGCCAGGTGTTGGACGAGACGATGGCGTCCGCGCCGCCGAGGAAGGTGGCCTCCGCCTCCTCCACGATGTTCGCGGTGGCCGGGGTGAGCTTGACCCAGACCGGGACCTTGGCCACGGCCTTGACGGCCTGCGTGGACACCGAGCACAGGACCGCGTCCTTGCCCACGTTGGCGCCCATGTCGATGCGGTCCATGTGGGGACACGAGAAGTTGAGCTCGATGGCATCGACGCCGGCGGACTGGACGCCCTCGACCAGCGTCTGCCAGTAGCCCAGCTCCTTGTCATTGCCGGAGCCCGCCATGATCGAGGCGACCAGTACCCGGTCCGGCCAGGACTTCTTGAGGGCCTCGAGCCTGGGCAGCCACCAGTCCATCGGCTTGTCGCTGATGAGCTCCCAGTTCCAGGATGCCAGCAGCGTCGTGTCGGGACGCTTGGCCATGGAGAGCCGGCTGCCGCCGTTGTCGAGGCGGATGAACTTGGTCTTGGGTCCGGCGACATTGGCCACGGGATGGAGGCCGATGGTCTTGGTGACCACGCCGCCCCACCCCGCCTCGTAGGCCCGGGCGATGTTGCTCTCGGACTCCGTGGGGGGTGCGGACGCGAGCAGGAACGGGTTCGGGAAGCGGATCCCGGTGAACACCGTGGACAGGTCAGCCACCCGGTTCATCCTCCGTAGCGCTGGGAACGACGCGCGTGCTTGTGAAGGCCGGATGGTCGGCCCGGCACCGCACGCTCTGACAGTGCCCTTGGTCACCCGTGTGTCGTGACCACCCGGCCGCCGACCCAGGGGGCATCCTACCGCGCTAGGCTGGAGGTGGAACGCCCGGATGGGCACGGCATGCTGCACTGGAGACCAGGCCATGGAGTACCGGAGGCTCGGCAGGACCGGCCGAGAGGTGAGCACGATCGGGTTCGGCGCCTGGGCGATCGGCGGGGCGGACTGGGGCGAGGTCAGTGACGACGACAGCCTGCGCGCCCTCCACGCGGCAGCGGAGGCGGGCGTGACCTTCATCGACACCGCGGACGTCTACGGTGACGGGCGCTCCGAGCGGGTGAT
Source organism: Chloroflexota bacterium (assembly GCA_037140135.1). Classification (GTDB taxonomy): domain Bacteria; phylum Chloroflexota; class Limnocylindria; order Limnocylindrales; family CSP1-4; genus CAIXZV01. The sequence continues at coordinate 10,759 of JBAXFC010000028.1, read as the reverse complement.
CGCCCGGTTCCTCGCGGAGCGGGCAGGCGAGGAGTTCTTCGTCGCCACCAAGATGTGCCGCCGGGGACCCCTCGATCCTGTCACCTACACGCCGGAGCAGTTCCGGGCCTGGCTCGACAGATCCCGCGAGAACCTGCGCGTCGAGACCATCGACCTCGTCCAGCTCCACTGCCCGCCCACCGGGACCTACTACCTGCCCGAGGTGTTCGCCGCGCTCGACGAGCTCGTCGCGGACCGCGTCATCGCGAACTATGGCGTCAGCGTGGAGAAGGTGGAGGAGGCGCTCAAGGCCATCGAGTTCCCGGGCGTGGCCAGCGTCCAGATCATCTTCAACATGTTCCGCCAGCGGCCGGCCGAGCGGTTCCTCGCGGAGGCCGCACGCCGCGACGTGGGAGTCATCGTGCGGGTGCCGCTCGCCTCGGGCCTGCTGACCGGCCGGATGTCGGCCGGGACCTCCTTCGCGGCCACCGATCACCGGCTCTACAACCGCGAGGGTGCCGCCTTCGATCGCGGCGAGACCTTCTCGGGCGTTGACTACGCGACCGGTCTCGCCGCGGTGGAGGAGCTGCGGCCGCTGGTGCCGGAAGGAGCCACGGTGGCCCAGGTCGCCCTGCGCTGGATCCTGCAGCACGAGGGTGTGACCACCACGATCCCGGGCGCCAAGACCCCCGAGCAGGCCCGTGCGAACGCCGCGGCCGCGGACCTGGCGCCGCTGCCGGCGGCCACCATGGAGCGCGTCACCGCCATCTACGACGAGCGGATCCGGCCCCTGGTGCACCAGCGCTGGTAGGGCGCCCGGACTGGACGGTCGGAGCGGCTCAGGCTCCGAGACGCCCCTCGGCCGGCAATCCGCCGGCGGATGGTCCCGCTTCGGCGGCCTCGAGCAGGCGGCTGATGGAGCCGAGCAGATCGCGGGCCACGACCGGCTTTGCCAGGTGGGCGTCGCAGCCCGCCTCGGCCGCACGCTCGCGGTCGTGCTGCATCGCGTCCGCGGAGAGCGCGAGGATCGGCAGGGTTCGCGTTGCAGGATCGGAACGGAGCCGGCGGGCCAGGTCGAGGCCGTCGTCGGCGCCCAGCCGGATGTCGAGCAGGACGAGCGACGGGGTGCCCGCCCGGAGGCGTTCCTGGGCCTCCGCGATGTCGCCCGCCTGCCAGACCGCGTAGCCCGACCGGCGCAACAGGTCCGAGACGAGGCCCAGCGCGGTGACGTCATCCTCGACGACCAGGATCGTGGACCGGCGCCGGCTGGCCGGGAGGTCCGGCCCGACGGCCCGCAGGCTGTCCGCCGGTGGTCGCTGCGCAGGCGCGTTCTCGGGCAGGTGGATCGTGAAGGTGCTGCCCTCGCCCACCACGCTTGCGACATCGAGCAGGCCACCGTGCAGCTCCACGAGGCGACGCGCAATGGCCAGGCCGAGGCCCGCCCCGCGCGCTCCGGTCCCGTGCCCTCCGGACCCATGCGCCCCAGGGCCACCGACCTGCTCGAAGGGCTCGAAGATGCGCGCCTGGTCTTCCTCGCTGATGCCCAGTCCGGTGTCATGGATGGCGATCCGGGTCGTGGTGGCGCCCGCAGACGCCTCTGCCCAGACGCGTCCACCGCGACCCGTGAACTTGATGGCGTTGGCGAGGAGGTTGATGAGGACCTGCCGGATGCGGAGCGGATCCGCGTGGATGCGGACGTCCGCGTCGCAGCGCACACCCAGCTCCACGCCGCGTTCCGCGGCCAGGGGTGCGAGCTCATGGCGGATCTCGTTGAGCAGCCCCAGGACCGCGAGGTCGACGAGGCGGAGCTCGATCCGGTCGGCCTCGATCCGCGACAGGTCCACGAGATCGTCGATCAACCCGAGGAGATGGCGGCCGCTGCCCTGGATCGTGGCCCCGAGCTCGCGGGCGCGGGTCTCGGAGAGCGGCCCGAAGATCGGGTCGTGGACGAGCTCCGCGGCAACCAGGATCGAGTGGAGCGGCGTCCGCAGCTCGTGCGAGACCGTGCCCAGGAACTCCGACTTGGCGTCATTGGCCTTGCGCAGCTCGCTGTTCGCCTGGTCGAGCTCCTCGACCAGCGCCTGGGTGCGGGCATTGATCCGGGCGTTCTCCAGGACGACGGCAGCCTGGGCCGCCAGGGCGGTTGCCACGCCCTCATCCTCGCCGTCGAACTCCAGCCCGCTCCGCTTGTTGCCCGCGTAGAGGCGGGCCACAAGCCGCCCCTCGAAGACGATCGGCACGGCCACGAACGAGGTGATCACCGGGTGTCCCGACGGGAACCCGACGGCCTGCGGGTGCTCCCGGACGTCGCGGAGGCGAGCCGGCCCCGATTCGATCGTGGCCAGGCCCAGGATGGTGCTGCCGGTTGGGACAAGGCCGATCGCGGAGGCCGCCGGCTCGTCGATCCCGTCGAAATGGAACTCGGCGATCGTCATCCCGTCGTCGGTCAGGACGCCGATCGCGGCGAACTCGGCATCGAGCAGGTCGCGGGCAGCGGTCAGAACGGCGCGCAGAACGCTCGCCGGCTCGCGCACCGCTGTGAAGGCGACGACGGCCCGATGCAGCCGGGCCTCCGTATCGCGCAGGCGGTCGGCCGCATTCCGGCTCTCGGTGATGTCCTCGATCATGCACACCAGGCGATTGCCCCCCCGCTGGTCATCGCGCAGCGGCCGGGAGGTGACCCGTGCCCAGATGGTGCGTCCGTCGCCACTCAGATACCGCCGCTCCGTGGAGAAGCCGCGGGAGGCCTCCTGTCCGAGCATCTCGTCCATGAGCTGGCACGCACCCTCGACGTCGTCGGGGTGCACGTAGGTGTCGAACCGGCGACCGACAAGCTCCTCCTCGGGGCGGGCCAGGATCCGGCACAGCACATCGTTGACGGCCGTCCACCGCTGGTCCGCGTCCTCGAGCGCCATGCCGATCGGGCTGTCCTGGAAGACGCGCCGGAACCGCTCGTCGCTCTCGCGCAGGGCGGCATCCGCCTCGATGCGCTCCGACTCGTCGTGGACGATCACCGAGATGCCGGCCAGGGCATCCGTCGCGCCACGGATCGGTGACACCGTCACCGACACCGGGATGCGCGCCCCGCCCGGTCGGAGCAGCTCGGTCGTCCCGCGGCGCCGCGCCGCACCCGCCGTCATGCCGCCGAACGCCCGGGTGACGTCCTCCGAAAGGCCGGGCGGCACGAACGAGGAGATCGGCACGCCCGCGAGCTCGGCGCCCGAGAGGCCGAAGACCCGCTCGGCGGCCGGGTTCCAGGCCGTGATCGCGCCATCCGCTGCCACCGCCACGATGGCATCGTCGGATGCCTCCACGGCGATCGCAAGCTGCGTGACGCTTGCCAGCGACTCGGCCAGCCGGTCCACCAGGCTGGAGTTCTGCAGGGCGACCCCCGCGTGGACGCCGAGCGTCTCGACGACGCGCAGGTCATCAGCCGAGAACGGCCGCCGGTAGCCCTCCCGGTTGCCGACGAGCAGCGTTCCGACGACGTCGGCGTCACCCTGGAGCGGCACGACGACCGCATCCGTCAGGCCGGCCGCCGCAGCCAGCCGTGCCGTCGCGGAGTCCCTGAACGGCCGACGGAGCAGGGCGCCGCGGGCGTCCGGGCCAAGCAGCGCAAGGCGGTCTGCGAGCGTCTGCCCGTCGGAGCGCTCGGCCGCCTGGGACTGGCCCCCGGCCCGCGTGAAGGCTCGCAGCGGGTACGGACGCCCTCCGGTCGGGGAGATCACGATCTCCGCGACCTCGGCGTGGAGCATCGCGCGGGTCCGCGTGAGCAGGGCGGTCAGCGTGTCCGCGTCGAGGAATGACCCTTGCAGGATCCGGGCGCAGTCGTACAGGAACTCGATGCGGGCCTGGCGCTCCTGCTGGGAGGCATAGGCCCGGTACCCGAGCCCGACCACCACGGCGGGCAGCAGCACGAGCCACAGGTCCTGCGGGTTGATGCGCAGGAAGACGACCGCCATCAAGGCCAGCGACGTGTTGACCGCGCCCGCAAGGATCCCGAAGCCGAGGCCGCCGATCAGGGCAGAGGGTTCGAAGCGGCGGGCCGAGAGCGAGATGGCGAGCGCGATCGCCGGCGCGCTGATCACAACCACCGAGGTCGTGCCCGCGAACGAGGCGAACCACCAGACGAGGATGTCGTCCAGCGTCGGCGGCGCGAGGGTGCGGAAGATCGCGATCGCGATGGAGCTGGTGAGGCTGAAGAGCGCGAGGTTGAAGACGAGCTTGATCGGCGGTTGCCGGCGGACGATCGCCAGGGCCACAGCTGCCCCTGCGAGCTGGCTCAGGACCAGCGTGGCCGGGGAGGCGAAGTAGAACCCGATGACCAGGGGGATCTCGGCGAGGGAGACCGAGACCGCGTGGCCCCGGACGCTGAAATGGACGACGCCCACCTCGGACAGGCCGAAGGCGACCGCGAAGAAGAACCACGGGAGCACCTGCTCGTCGTAGTCGGGCATCTGGGCGATCAACGTGACGTACACGGCCCCCGATGCGAGGGCGAGGGCGGTCGCCAGCAGCCAGGGTCCGAGGCGGGAGCGGCGTGATCGGATGGGGTCCGCAGCACGGCGGGCCGCACCGGATCCGATGTCCCCGGCAGAGGCGTCGGAGGCGGCGGGCCGCATGGTCCTCAGCGCCCGGGGACTGCTCATCCGCCGGTCACCGCGGTGCCCAATCCACCGTTGACCAGCTCAGGCCGCTCCAGCTCAGGCCGCTCCAGCTCAGGCCGGTTGCCGAGGCGGCGCACCAGCAGGTGCCGGCCCACGGGTTGCCGTTCCAGTCGCCGCCCTGCCAGGCCCGCGCCGCGGAGCTTGTCTCAACCCACGCCGCACCGTTCCAGGGAGCCCCGAAGACATCCTGCTCGCCCGTGAGGGCCACCCCGTCGATGGCCAGGTGGGTGCTGCCGCGGGCGCCTTCGAGGGGGCCGGCACCCGTGGATGGCACCCAGGCCTGCGTCGCGGCTGGAGCCCGTGCCTCAAGGGCCCCTTCGACGTCGAGCAGCCCGGCCCCGGCTGTGGTGGACCGCTGCCCGGGCAGTTGATCCGCCGAGCCGACGATCAGCGCCTTCACCTGGTCCGGCGTGAGGCCCGGTCGCGCATCGAGCAGCAGGGCGACCGCACCCGCCACCACCGCCGCGGCCTGGGAGGTGCCGCTGCCACTGATCCGGCCCGGGTCCTGGGGAGCCGCAGGGACGGCGGCGTCAAGGGACGAGCCGGGCACCCGCAGGCTCCGGATCGAGACCCCGGGCGCGACCAGGTCCGGGTTGCGGACACCGTCGCCGCGACTCGACCAGGCCGGGACGAGATCGTCGTCGGACCGCTCTGTGCCGCGCGGGTCGTCGGCGCCGACGGCGATCACGAACGGATCGACGGCCGGATCGGTCAGGCCCGCACTGCCCCCGTTGCCGGCCGACACGACGACCACGATCCCGTGCTGCCAGGCAACCTCCACGGCACGGGCGAGGGGATCGGTGCGGTAGTCGCGGCCGCCGTCCGTGCCGAACGCGAGCGCGAGCACCCGGATGTGGAGATCGCCGTCGGAGCGGTGCTGGACGACCCAGTCGATGGCGGCGATCACCTGCGACACGTCCACCTGGCCGCCGGCCCCGGCGACCTTGACGTTGACGATGCGTGCGCCGGGTGCGACGCCGGATCCGGCATCGCGCAACCCGTCCGCGCCGCGGCCCGCGATGATCCCGGCGAGATGCGTGCCATGGCCGAACGTGTCGCGCCAGGCCGGGGCGCCGGATTGCAGGTCGAGCGAGAGGTCGGGACCGTCCACCAGCGCGCCGGGATCGTCCAGACCGGCGACCGGGCTCACGCCGGAGTCGATCAGGGCGACATCGACGCCGCGCCCGGTGATGCCGTCCTTCCATACCTCATCCGCGCCGGTGATCCGGGCGACGAGGCCGAGATCGGTGCCGGCGCCTGCCGTCAGGGCGGGATCGTCGGAGCCGAGGAGGTGGAGTGGCCGGTCACGCTCGACGGCTGCCACCGACGGGTCGGCGACGAGGGCTGCGAGCGACGTGGCGGGGATCCGCGCCGTGACCTCGTCCAGGATGGACAGGCGGCGCACGAGGACGCCCCCCGCGTCCACCACCCGCTGCGCGGCCTCGTCGAGGCGCCCAGACCGTGCGAGGACGATCACGGGAACGCGGGCGCCTTCATCGCCGGCCGCGGGGATCGCCGGCAGCCCGGCGACCAGGAGAAGACCGACCAATGCGGCGGCGCAAGGCAGCAGGCGCCGGGGCCCGCCGGCGGACGGCATGGAAACGAGAGCTCCGGGGACGTGGGGCTCCATCGGGGGGTACTCCGTGGGACGACGGCCCGTCGGGCGGAGGCCCGGCGGAAGTTGGATTGTGGACCGGGCCTGCCGGGGCGTCCATCCCCCTGCCTTGGGGATGGGCGCCGGGCCAGCGCGCGGTGTCGGAAATCCGACTGGGGCCGTGCCGTCGTATCGCAGAGATCGGAGACCTGCAGGCATACAGTGCCGATCCTGCGCCTCGGGGGCGCATGGTCTCGGTTGGGCGGCCGCTCTCGGCTGGCTGCGACATCCGGACCGCAGGCCCGTTGCGGGGAGGAGAGCCATGGTGGCAGATCGACCTGGGGACATGGGTCCCGTGTTCAGCTGGGGCCGGAGCCCTGAGGCGGCGCGTCGTCGGCCGGCCATCGGCGGCGCTCACGCGGCCAGCCCCGGTCCGGGATCGCGCCCGGACCCGGTGATCCATGCGACCTCCGGGGACGCGATCGTGCCGGCCGACCGCCACGTGCGGACGCGCGTGCTGGTGGTCGATGACCACCGTGCCTTCGCGGACGCCCTGATGATCGCCATCGACTACCAGGGGGATCTCGTCGGGGTCGGCACGGCCGTCTCGATCGCCGAGGCCGTGCAGGGTGCCGCCGACGCGCTGCCGGACGTCCTCCTGCTCGACATCCACCTCCCTGACGGCGACGGGATCGACGCCATCGCGAGGCTTCGTCATGCGGCGCCGGATGCGCGGATCCTGATCCTGACCGGTCACACCGACGTGGATGTCCTTGCCCGGGCCGCGGCCGCCGGGGCTGCGGGCTTCCTGCCCAAGGAGAGCTCGATCGGCTCGGTCCTCGCGGCGATCCGTGCGGCACGTGGCGGCGAGATGCTGGTGGAGGGCGCAATGCTCGCCGCGATCCTGGGCCGGGTCGCCTCGGCCGCCTCGGCCGCCCAGCGGGCCAGCGTGGAGTCCACGCTCCTGACGCCGCGCGAGCACGACGTGCTCGCCCTCATGGGCAAGGGTCTTGACCCCCATGCGATCGCGGCACGGCTGGGGATCAGCCTGCACACGTGTCGCGGCTACCAGAAGGGGATCATGGCCAAGCTCGACGCCCACAGCCAGCTCGAGGCCGTGGTCATCGCCACACGACGTGGCCTCCTGGCTCGGCTGGCCTCGTAGCCGGAACTCCTAGCCGGAACCCCTATCCGGAACCTCCGGCCGGAACCAGCGCCGGCGGTCCACCCCCAATACACGGGGGGCGGATCCGCCCGGACACGGGCTGGCCCCGCCCCGCCCCGTGTCCCTCAATGGGACTGCGGGTATCGCGCCCTCCGGTGGTGGCGCCCGCGTCATGGCGAGGGTGCTGGTGAACCGGTCGGGCCTGGCGGCGTTGCTCCTCGGGGGCCTGCTCGCGCTCGGGCCTGCCGGTGGAAGTCGGGCTGCCGCGCTCGCCGGGTCCACGAACGCGGCCTCGGGTCCTGACAGGCACGCCGCCGGCCCGATCCAGGGCCTGGATCATGCCCGCGACCCGGGCAGCGTCAAGCGCCACCTGCGGGTCGCGATCATCGTGGGGCCCGTCGGCGTCCTGTCCGACGAGTACCGTGCCTATGCCGACGAGGCCGCAGCGGCCGCCGCCCTCCTGGCCGATGACGTGGTCACCGTCTACACGCCCGACGCCACGTGGCCCGCCGCCCGGGCCGCGCTCGACGGGGCGTCCGTGGTTCTCTACCTCGGCCACGGCAACGGTTCGCCCAACCGGTCACGCCCGGGACTCCGGCCGTCCACGCAGGACGGCATGGGCCTCAACCCGGTTGCCGGTGGTGGAGATGCAGCCCACCAGTACTTCGGAGAGGACTATCTCCGCAGGCAGGTCCACCTGGCCCGCGGAGCCGTCGTCGTGCTCGGCCACCTCTGCTACGCGAGTGGCGCCGGCGAGCCGGGCATGGACCAGCCGCCCCTCGACGTCGCGGTGACGCGGGTGGACAACTTCGGCGCGGGCTGGCTGGCGGCCGGTGCGGCGGCCGTCATCGCGGAAGCGCACGGATCACCCGCGTGGTACATGCACGCCCTGCTCGGCGGCAGTGCATCGCTCGAGTCCGTCTGGCGAGCCGACCCCTCCTTCCACGCCCATGTCCAGGAGTTCGCCAGCGCCCGCACTCCGGGGGCCCGCGTCCTGCTCGATCCCGATCGGCCCGACACCGGCTTCTACCGGTCGATCGTGCTGGCCCCGGGCACGGGCGATGGCCGGCCCCCGGCGGACGGTGGCGTTCCCGACGGCCCGGGCGGCGGGCCGGTCGCAGCGGCTGCACCAGTGCCCACCTGGTCGTCGCCTGTTGGCGTCGGGCTGCCGGAGCCGGTGGTGGCCGCCACGACCGTCACCGAGACCCTGCGGTTCGCTGCCGCGGATCGGGCGGCGCTGCCTCGAACGCTGATGATCGGCACGCGCTGGGACCCGATCGTCCTCGACGCCGGGCCGCCCCTGCCGCCCGGCCCGGTGCCGGCCTCGCCCGGCACCATCGACCTCGTCGCGGCGGAGACCCCCGGCACGCTCGTCGTGATGGCCGTCGCCGCCGGTGCCGGCGCGACGCGGTCCGTCCGCGTGATCACCCCCGACCTCCCCGGCGTCTACCGGCTCGTGACGACGCTCCACGGGTCCGACGGCGTGGCCTTCGACGCCGCCGCCCAGGCACGGGTCCGGGATCTCGTGGTCCGCGTGACGGCACCACGGTCTGCCGTCTTCGGGGTTCCGCCCGCCCAGGTGGTGGAGCCGGGTGCCGCGGTGGCGATGGGAGTCCTGGTTGCGAACACCGGGACCGTCGCCTGGAGCGTGCGGGCGCCCGACGACCCCGGTCCGGCCGGTATCGACCGCCGGGTCCGGAGCCCGCGGCTGGTCGCCCACTGGCTCGCGCTCACCACGGTCGGTGCGTCCGCGCCGGCCGTGCCGCCCGACGTCGTGGTCAGCGCCGACATCGCCCTGGGCACTGCGGCGCTCCTGGTCCTGCCGCTGCTGGCCCCGTCCACCGGGGGCACGTGGCTGCTCGTGCTCGACGTGGTGACAGGGGACGGCCGCTCGCTCGCCGCCGAGGGGGTCCCGGTCGGCCTGGTGACCATCCTTGTGGCCGCCCCGGCAGCTCCTTCGTCACGCCCCCGGGGTCTGGACGGCGCGGGCGCGTAAACGATCGCAACCCCCCAAGGCAAGGGGTCGCGGGCGATGCATCTGCGGGCTGGCCGTGGAGGCCGTGGACGGCCGTAATCGACGCAATGGCACCAGCCCTGTGCATCGAGGTACGTCAATGACCACCGCCCTGGATTTGCCCGCCCCGCGCCGCGCCGGTGGCGCGGCGCTCGGGCTCCTGTTCACCGGCATCGTGATCGCCGCCGCGGCCGCGGGAGCCGCGATGGCCATCGGATCCTTGATGGCGGCTGCACAGGCCGCCGGCGAGGTCCACCTCGAGGCCGTGGGCGAGGAGGTTCCCACCAGCTACGGCTCCTTCACGGTCGAGCACGTCGCCACCATCGGCGGGCTCTCGGCCCAGGACCTCGGGGGTGTCACCCACGGGATCCAGAACCTGGTCCTGACCGGGCAGGCGCAGGTGGAGGTCTCGGTGCTGGTGGTCAACCACGGCGACCAGCGCCTGGCCGTCGTGCCCGACCAGTTCACGCTGACGGTGGACGGGACCCAGGAGCCCGTGCCCATGGCCGGGTCCACCATCCGCCCGCTCCGCCTCGCCCCCGGCGGCACCGTGGAGGCCACCCTGACCTTCGTCGTGCCCGAGTCCGGAGCGGCGATGACCGTCCACTACGCCGACCCGGGTGGTGCCGTGGTCTCCGTCGACGCCGGCGTTCTCGGCGAGGTCGCCGCCCCGTCCGACGCGCACACCCATTGACGACCCCGGCCGCCGGCCCGTCCGGCCTGCCAGGCGCATCCCGAACCCCCTCGCCGCGAGGGAGAAGGAGCCAATCCTTGGCCAGCTCGTCCCAGCTGCTCGTCCCACCCAGTGCCGGCGTCCGGGTCCGCCCCGGGCTCCTGGTCGCCATGACCCTCGCCCTCGCGTACGGCGGGGGTCTCTGGCTGCACCTCGTCCACGAGGCTGAAGGCGCAACCGAGACCGGTGCACCCAGTCCGGTCATCCACTGGCTGCGTGACTCGACCCTGCTCGTCCCGGTGGCCATGGCCGCCGTCTGGGTGACCCTTGCCCTTGCGGCCCGGCTCCGTCCGGGTCTCGCCGCCCGGCGGGCCGGCCCGGTCACCGTGGTCACGCTCGCTGCGTCCGTCGCGCTCGTGACCAGCATCGCCGAGGCGCTCGCGAGCCCCTTGCACGGCGTCGTCTTCGGCGCCCACCACCATCACGACGGGGTGGAGCTCCCGCTCCCGGTGCACATGGCCTACGACGGGCTGATCGCGCTCGCGCCGAACCTGCTGATCGTGCTCGTGGTGCTCCTGGCCGTCCGCGGACGGGCCTGGAGGCCTGCCGCCCTTGCATCGACCCGGCGCCGCCTCGCGTTCCGCGCCCTTCCCTCAATGCGCCGGGT
>JBAXFC010000027.1:0-15469 GCA_037140135.1 Chloroflexota bacterium | reverse complement strand
GCCTCACGCGCCTTCGCACTCGTCACCGAGCAGGTGACGAGCAGGTACAGGTTGCCCTTCGTCCGCCCGACGCTGCCGACCGACGGCTCGACCACGACGACGGTGTCGGGTGAGTCGGGGAGCCGGTCCTGCTCGGTGACGGCACCGAGCTTCAGCTGGAGACGGACGGCCAAGAACTGAGCCTCATGCGGTGAGCGACGCGCGTACGGGTACAGACGTGACGCGCAGTCCCGTCGGCAGCGGGAAGCGGATTATACGCGGGCATTCCGGCTCGCTCGACGGGCCTCGCCGGGGTCGCCGACGAGTCGCAGGATGCGTGCCCCGGTCCCACCGGGGGCCCGCCGGAATGCATCGAGCAGCTCGATCGCGCGCATCCGCAGCTCCGCCGCGACGATCTGCTCGGTGACGGCCACCACAGCGGCGTCCCGCTCGAGGCGGACCAGCCGGCAGGCCCCGACCGCGGGCGGCACACGCTCGGCGACAACGGCGTCCCAGGCGGCCATCGCCCTGGCCAGGACCAGCTCGTCCTCGAGACCGAGCCCGCGCGCGGCGGCCGGCAGCAGGTCGCCGATCCGGTCCGGGCGGCGACGGCGGGAAGGGGACTCCGGATCCCTGGAGCGGGAGTCGTCGGGCTTGGGCACGTCCGTCACCTGCCCTCCGCCGGGTCTTCGTCCTGCCTGGCGGAGGCTTCCCGTGTCAGGCGGGCGGTGCCGTCCGGCCCGCTGGTCACGGCCCAGGCCGTGCCCACGGAGCGCAGCGCGACATCGAGGTCATCGAGGGTGGTGGTGGTCACGAAGGCCTGCGGCAGCTCGGAGATGCGGCGCACGAGGTGGCTGCGGCGCTCCGGGTCGAGCTCGCTGAAGACGTCATCGAGCAGGAGGAGGGGCGGGCGGCCGTCGAGGGCCGTGAGCAGGTCCACCTCGGCCAGCTTGAAGGCGAGGATCGCGGTCCGCTGCTGCCCCCGGGATGCGAAGGACGCCAGCGGGCGGCCGCCCATCTCGAACACCAGGTCGTCGCGGTGCGGCCCCACCAGCGTGGTCCCGTTCCAGACCTCCTTGTCCGCGGTCTCGGCGAGCCTGCGGACCAGCGCGTCCCGGACCGACTCGCCGGGCCCCTGCGGGGCGTTGGTGGCATACGAGACGGTCAGCCGGCCCGCGGCCGCCTCATCGGGCGCGATCTCGGCATGGGCGGCCGCCAGGGGCCCTTCCAGCGCCCGCAGGAGGTTCTGGCGCTCCTCCCGGACCGCCGTCCCGGCGTCGAGGAGCGCCTGGTCCCAGAACCGGAGCTCGGCGCGGGTCGCATGCTCCTCGCGGATGGCGCGCAGGAGGCCGTTGCGCTGGGCGAGCGCGCGCCCGTAGGTGGACAGGTCCCGGGCGTAGGCCGGAGAGCGCTGGGCGGCCAGGGTGTCGAGCGCCTCGCGGCGCAGTGACGGCGAGCCGGCGACCAGCAGCATCTCCTCGGGCGCGAACATCACGGTGCGCAGGACCCCGTGCAATGACGCCGCCCGGCGTGCGACACCGTTCACCCGGATCCGCTTGCGCGCGCCACCGGTGGCCGTGCGCACGAGGGCCACCTCGACCGTGTTGCGGTCCTCGGGAGCCGCATCCGGTGGGCCGACCCGGGCCTCGATCCGCGCCAGCTCCTGGCCCCAGCGGACGATCTCCCCCTCGGTGCTGGTCCGATGCGAGCGCCCCCAGGCCAGCAGGACGATCGCCTCGAGCAGGCTGGTCTTGCCGGCGGCATTGGCGCCCCAGACCAGCTGCGGGCCGGGCTCGAAGACGGCGTCGAGGACCGCGTAGCCGCGCAGGTCGCGGATGGCGATACCCCGCAGGATCGGGGCGTCGTTCGTCGGGGTGGCCGCCTCGGGGCGGGTGCCCGGGGAGTCCGTCAGGAGGTCGTCCGGACGGGCATCACGACGTGGACGTAGTCCGCGTCCCCCACCGGCCGGAAGACACCCGGCGAGAGGGGCCCGTTGAGCTCGAGCGAGAAGCGGTCCGCCACCACGTTCCCGAGCACGTCGTTGAGGTATCGCGCGTTGAAGGCGATCGTGGTGGCATCGCCCTCGACGGTCGCCTCGACGTCGCCGGTGTAGTCGCCCACCTCGGCCGTCGCGGTGACGGTGATGCCGGCGCTGTCGCCACCCACGGTCAGCTTGACGATGTTGGCCGACGAGGAGGCGATCAGCGCCGCCGGGCGCACGGCCCGCAGGAGCTCCTCGCGGTCCATCTCCGCGCGGGTGGCGTGGCTGGCCGGCAGGACCTGCTGGTAGTTGGGGAACTGGCCGTCGATGGTCCGCGAGACGAGGTCGATCCCCTCGAGGTGGAACAGGACCTGGTTGCGGGCCGAGGCGAGCACCAGCTCCACCGGCTCATCGGTGTCGGCGAGGATCCGGCTCAGCTCGTTGAGGGACTTGGCCGGGATGACGACCGAGGCCGACTCGACGGGATCGAGGATGTCGATCGTCCGGACGGCGATGCGGTAGTTGTCGGCGGCGGCGAGGGTGAGGCGGCTGCCCTCGAACCGGGCGAGGACGCCGGTCAGGATCGGGCGTGCCTCCTCGGAGGCGGCGGCGAAGATCGTCTCGCCGAGGGCTTTCTTGAGCACCTTCTGGCTGACGCGGGTGGTGGGCCGCTCGCCGGCCGTCTGGATGGTCGGGAACTCCTCGGCGTCGATGCCCTTGACGTGGGTGGCGAAGCGGCCCGCCCGGACGTGGAGCGTGTCCGCACCCTGGAGCTCGAGGTCCACCCGCTCGGAGCTGGGCAGACTGCCCACGAGGTCCGTGAGGAGGCGTGCCGGGACGGTGGTGGCGCCGTCGGTCTCGATCTTGCCGGGCACCCAGTACGTGATGCCGATCTCGAGGTTCGTCGCGGTCAGCTTGAGGCCGGCGTCCTCGGTGCGGAGGAGGACGTTGGCCAGCACGGGGAGGGTGCTGCGACTCGAGACGGCCCGCGAGACGACCGAGAGGCCGCGCGCCAGGTTCTCCTGCATGACCGAGAGCTTCACGGGTGCTGGTCTCCAAGGGGACGGGGTACCGCCGCGTTGTGCGAGGCCCCGGAGCAGAGTATCCGGTGGATGTACGTACCTATCTTCTCATTCCATCATCACCGTCATATTGCCGTGGATGATGTGGACACCGCCGTTCCGCCGTGCGGGCCGGCGGTGTTGGCGACAGGCCCGCGATGGTGGACCGATGCGGGAAATCCGGGGACGGCCCGGGGGTGACGGCGTGGATGATCCGGGGTCCCGGCCCGAACCGTCCACACCGGGTTGCGGGAGGGCCGTTCCACCCACGTTCCCGTCCCCGGCCGACGGGTGCCGGGTCCACGGTTGTGGGGCGTTGTCCACGGGTTTCGGCCTGGTTGTCCACCGCAGGTTGCGGCCGTGCGGGAGGGCCGATGGGTGCATTCCTCGCCCAATCGTCGACGCCGGCCCCGTGTCGCCGCCCTGCGGTGTAGCCGATCAGGAGCGGCGCCGGAACAGGATCTCGTCGGTCTCCGCGAGAAGCACGAGCGTGTCAACGATCCTGCCCTCGGCGGCGCGGTAGGACCGCTCCGTCGCCATGTACGAGTCGATCTCCTCGTGCAGCGTCTCGCGCGCTCGCGGCGAGAGGTTGGACATCACGCGTTCCAAGACCTCATCGCTCCGGCCCTGTAGGGCCAGGACCAGGTCGCGGTGGCTGACCGCCCGGAGCAGGCGCTGCACCGAGAGGTCGTCAAGCCGGGCGATGTCGTCGAAGCAGAGTGCGTAAGGCGCAACGGCTTCGGCGGTACCCGGATGTCGTGCCTCGAGCTCGGCCCGCACCCCGTCGGCGGGGTAGCCCAGCCGGTGGATCATCCCTCCTGCGGTCTTCCCGCCGCCCTTGAGGCGAATGCCCTCGCGGGCGCCGGCCAGGAGCACCATCTGCAGCCGGCGCTCCGCACGCCGCACGACCGCCTGGCTGATCACGCCACCCTGGTACAGGATCGCTGCGGCCTCGGCCGCAACGCCGGCGTCGAGCTGCTCGATGATCGGCGTTCGAGTCGGGAGGCTCGCGGCGAACGCCGCCAGCTCCCGCGGCCGTAGCGTTCGGACCGCCGCGGCGACGGCCTCGACCGGGAGCAGCCAGGCCCACCAGAAGGGTTCGGAGACCACGTCGGGCGACGGGGGCGACGTCCGTTCAAGGACCGAAGCCGCGTCGTCTCCGAGCGCCGCTGTGAGCAGGTCGTCCACCCCCGCTTCGTCTGGTGTCGCCTTCCACGCGTGCACGAGGTCCTCCACCACCGACGGGTTCAGCCGGAACAGCGCTCGCAGGTGGGGAGCCGCCTCGCCGGGGTCCAGCAGGCGCATCAGCATCGCGACCGCAGCGGGATCCTCGTACACCAGCCAGGTTGCGACGACGTCTGGATCGGACCTGCGGATTCGCTCCAGGAGCCCGCCTCCGCCCGCCGTCTGCTGCTCCGGCTCCACGCTTCCGCTCATGCGCCCGATGCTACGGATGCGACCACGGCGGCTGAACCGCCCATTCCGGGGGCACACCTGGCGCGGGTTCGCGCGCCGCTACCCAGCGGTGTGTCCCTGGACCGAAACGCACGCTGGACTCGACCCCGAAACGCGCGCAAATGGCCCTGAGCTCTGCACAGCTGACGGGATTCCGACACATATCTGGGTCGCGTTGTCGCCTTGGAAGGGGGGCGGGCACCGGCGATGGGCGCCCGCCAGGCTCACTCGGAGTAGATCAGCTCCCGGACGGAGGCGATCTCGCGGCGCATCTCGTCGTTGACCTGCAGCTCGCGGTTGATCTTGTCGCAGGCGTGGAGGACCGTGGAGTGGTCCCGGCCGCCGAGCTCGGCGCCGATGCGGACGAGGGAGACCTCGGTCTCCTCGCGCATCAGGTACATCGCGATCTGGCGCGGCACCACGATGCTCTTCTCGCGCTTCTGGCCGGCGAGCACGTCCAGCCCGACGCCGTAGTAGTCCGAGACGGCCTTGGCGATCCGCTCCGGGGTCACCTGGCGCTTCTTCGGGTTGTACAGGACGTTGGACAGGACCGCCTGCGCCAGCTCGATGGAGATGGGCATGTGGCCCATCGAGGCGTAGGCGACGACCCGGTTGAGCGCGCCCTCGAGCTCGCGGATGTTGGAGACGACCTTGCGGGCGACGAACTCCACCACGTCCGAGGAGATCGGCGTCCCCTGCTCCTCGGCCTTGGCGCGCAGGATCGCGATCCGCGTCTCAAGGTCCGGGGCGGTCAGGTCTGCGATCAGGCCCCACTCGAACCGCGAGCGGAGGCGCTCCTCGAGGGTCACGATCGCCTTGGGCGGCCGGTCCGAGGAGAGGACGATCTGCTTGCCGTCCTCGTGGATCGTGTTGAACGTGTGGAAGAACTCCTCCTGCGTCCGCTCCTTGTCCGCGATGAACTGGATGTCATCGATGAGGAGCAGGTCGATCCGGCGGTAGCGGGCACGGAACTCGTCGATCCGGCCCTGCTGGATGGAGGTGATGAACTCGTTGGTGAACTTCTCGGACGTCGCATAGACGACGCGCTTGCGCGGGAAGCGCGTGGCCACCGCATTCCCGATGGCGTGCATCAGGTGGGTCTTGCCCAGGCCCACGCCGCCGTAGAGGAAGAGCGGGTTGTAGGCGTGGCCCGGGCGCTCCGCCACCGAGAGGGAGGCGGCGTGGGCGAGCCGGTTGGCCGAGCCGACGATGAAGTTCGAGAAGGTATAGCGCGCGTTGAGGTTGTTGGCGCCGGCGGCCGGGCCCTCGGAAGCGCCGACCCGGGTGGGCTCGAGGCGGACGGGCTGGGCGGCTGCGACGCCGGCCTGCTCCTGCGCCGCCGAGGCGGCCGCGACCACGAACTCGACCGAGACGCTGTAGCCGACCACGCGGGCCAGCGTCTGGGAGATCAGGGAGCGGTAGCGGGTCTCGAGCCAGTCCTTGGCGAAGCCGTTGGGCACCGCGATCCGGAACCGCTGGTCATCGACCTCGACGAGGTGGGTGTCCTTCAGCCAGGTCTCGAAGTTGGCAGGCGACAGCGAAACCTGGAGCTCTCCAAGTGCCGCGCGCCAGACCTGCTTCGCGTCCATATCGTTCGACTGGTACCTGACAGACGGGGCTGCGATGGGTAGCGGAGACCAGGGCTTCCGATCGATGGAGACCGCGTGACGGTGCCCCTGGAGCCGTTCCCGCTGCCGCCTGGGCCCCGGTTTCCGGGCTCCTCAGGCGACTCGACGCCTCAGGGCTCGCGAACAATACACCGCCCCTGCAGACCGTCGCAAGGCGATTCGTGCATACCCCCCGGGGGTATTACGAAGAGGTCAGGGACGGCGACGGGAAGCACCCTTCACGATGCGGCAGGCGCTTGGTATCGCATCCCTTCAGGCCTGGTGTCCTGATGCTGACAGCAGATCGGCCCTGCGTCCGACGACAGCCCTCGCGCGCGTGTTTGACACCCTTTCGGAACGGGCCATATCATCCGGCCGACGAACACGCGCCGCCGCGCTCAAGAGCGCACGGCGCGTTTGCGTGCCTCTAGGGGTCGGAGTTTCCGGGTCCCAAGGCTCGATGGAGAGGATCACGGACAGTCCCGATGGGCAAGCCGACGTTTCACCCCAAGAAGCGCCACCGCGCGAAGGAGCATGGGTTCCGCGCCCGTATGAAGACGACGGGCGGTCGGCGCGTGCTCGCGCAGCGGCGCGCCCGGGGCCGCCACAAGCTCTCGGCCTGAACGGCGGGCGCAGTCACAACCCGCTGCAGCCCGTCATGCTCTCCCGCCCGGCCGATTTCGCCAGGCTTGCGGAGGGCGGCATCGCGAGAAGCCACCCACTGCTCGTCGGACGGTTCGTCCGGAACGACCTTGACCAGACCCGGTTCGGGATGGCGACCGGCAAGCGGCTCGGAGGAGCCGTCATCCGGAACCGCGTCCGGCGCCGGATCCGTGAGGTGCTCAGGGTGATGGCGCCCTCGTTCCAGCCGGGCTGGGACGTCCTCATCATCGCCCGGCCGGCGATCATCGATGCCGACCACGACGCAGTGGTCGGCGCACTAGAGCGGGTCCTCCGCTCGGGTGGCGTGCTACGAGGTTCGAAGCAGCCGTGAAGGGGATCGGCGCAGCGATCGGGGTGAGGCTCATCCGCCTCTACCGCTTCGTCTTCGCGTGGATGCCCTCATCCTGCCGGTTCGAGCCGTCGTGCTCACGCTACACGGAGCAGGCGATCCTCAAGTACGGCCTGTTGCGCGGCAGCTGGATGGGTGCCAAGCGGATCGGCCGGTGTCATCCCTGGAACCCGGGCGGCTACGACCCGGTCCCCTAACGGATTGAAGAACGCGTGACCCGCCTCCGCCCCCTTCTGACCCGGCTGGCGCCGGTCCTGCTCCTGATCGCCGTGACCATGCTCGTCGCGGCGTGCGGGTCGCTGGTGCCGGGAGCCTCCCACTCGCCAACGCCATCGCCCACCCCACAGCAGCCGCTGGCGCCGCACCCGCTGGGCGCGACGCCGTGGGACCTGCTGGCCTGGGCGTTCACGCCCATCTTCCAGACCCTGTTCCTCGCGCTGGTCGTGCTCGACAGGCTGACCGGCAACATGGTCATCGCGATCATCCTGCTGACCATCATCATCACGATGGCCACGTACCCGCTGACCAAGAAGCAGTTGATCTCCACCCGGCAGACGCAGCTCCTGCAGCCGGAGCTCAAGGAGATCCAGCGCAAGTTCAAGGGCGACCGGACCAAGGCGAGCGCCGCCCAGCAGGAGTTCTACAAGCAGCGCGGCATCAACCCGGCCGGCGGCTGCCTGCCCACCCTGCTCACCATGGGCCTCCTGATCCCGATGTACTCGGTCTTCAGCGGCGGCCTCACCAACTACGACATCACCGGCATGCTCCATCCCCTCGGGATCGACCTCGCGGCGATGCTCAACATCACCTGTCCCCCCGCGCCCATCCTCGACGCCGCCGGGCATGTGACCAACGCGTGCCTCGACCCGTGGGCGTTCGGGATCAACTGGAGCTACCCGGAGCCGTTCACCACCGGCCTCTACATCGCCGGCTTCGGCTTCTCGTTCCTCGCGATCATCTCGTCCCTGTTCCAGCTGGTCAGCTCCCGGCAGATGCTGCCGCCGCTCGACCCGCGGATGGCCGACGACCCCAACGCCAAGGTCCAGCGCCAGATGGCGTACTTCCTGCCCTTCATCTCGCTGATCTATGGCGGCATGCTGCCGGCAGGCCTCTTCCTGTACTGGATCGTGTCCTCGATCATCCGGATCGGACAGCAGTTCCAGGTCTTCGGGTTCGGCGCGATGTTCCCGCTCTTCGGCTGGCACCCCGCCTTCGCCGCAGGCCATCGGCCGCGCCACCACGTGACCCTGCCGCAGCCCAAGCCAATCGAACCAGGCAGCAAAGCCTCGAGCGCGGCGGAGCGCTCGAAGAACCTTGACCGAGACCTCTCGGCCCAAGCGACGATCCGGCCCAACCGCAGCAAGCAGAGCGGCCGACGAGGGAGACGACGCTGACCATGAGCGAATACCAGGAATTCACCGGCAAGTCGGTCGAGGAGGCCATCAAGGCCGCTTGCGACGCGTTCAGCGTCGGCCTCGGCGATCTGGACTTCGAGATCCTCACCCCGGGCAGCCGCGGCGTGCTGGGCATGGGCGCCGAGCCCGCCCGCATCGTCGCCGCATCGCGCAGCGCCCTCGGGGGCACGGCCCCCAAGCGCGAGGCCGCCGAGTCCAAGCCCCTGCCCACCCCGCCGGCCCGCGAGGACCGCGGCCCGCGCCGTGACTTCGGCGACGGCGACCGCGGCCCCCGCCGCGACGGACCCTCCTCCTACGGCGACCGCGGCCCGGCCGCCGACCGCGGCCCGGCCGCCGACCGCGGCCCCCGCCGCGATGGTCCCGCTCCCGACCGCGGCGACCGCGGCCCCCGCCGCGACGGACCGCCCGCAGACCGCGGCCCCCGTCGCGAGGGTGGCTACGAGCGCGGTCCCCGCCGTGACGGCCCGTCCGGCCGCGGCAGCTCCGAGCTGTCCGCTGCCGAGGTCGCTGCCGTGACCACGGCCCGCGGCTCGCTCGCCATGGAGCGCGCCGAGCTCGAGGCCGCGGAGGCGACGCCCGAGGCGCTCGCAGCCGGCAAGGAGATCCTCGAGACGCTCATGGGCCATCTCGGCTTCGAGAGCATCAGCGTCGAGATCCGCGAGGGCGAGACCAGCCGGCTCAACGTTGTCGGCGAGGGTGCCGACCGCGAGGCTTTGGGGTCCCTGATCGGGCGCAAGGGCGAGCGGCTCTCGGCCCTGCAGCACCTCGTCAACCTGATGCTCTCCCGGCGAACCGGGTCCTGGACCCGCGTGCTCGTGGACGTCGAGGACTACCGTGGCCGCCGCGAGCGCCAGCTGGTGGACCTTGCGGCGCGTGCCGCGGACAAGGTCGTCGAGACGGGCAAGATGCTCCAGCTGGAGCCGATGCCCGCCCTCGAGCGCCGCTGGATCCACCTGGCCCTGCGCGACAACGACAATGTCGCCACGCAGTCGATCGGCGAGGAGCCGAACCGTCGCGTGGTCGTCCTGCCGCGGAACCAGTAGACGCCCCAGGCACGTTGCACGGGGACCGGCCCGCACAGCGGGAGGCCGCCCGGGTCGCGCGCGTACCGGTCACCGTGTATGCGCGCTCGCGACCTGATTCGGACCGCCCTGTTACGATCCGTCTCCGCCACGTTCCAGAAGGCATGCCATGACCGTCGAGACGTTTCCCGCCCCGCCCAGCCGTCGAGGCCGCTCGATCGCGTTCAAGTTCGCGATCGCGTTCATCGTCGGCGTGGTGCTCGTGGCGGGCTTCGGTGGAGCAGGTCTCTACGCCTACGGCCAGCAGTACACAGGGCGCGTCCTGCCGGGCGTGTCGGTCGGGTCCACGGACCTCTCCGGGCTCGCCCCGGACCAGGCCCGGGCAGCGATCGAGAGTGCGTACGGCTCCCTGGGCGCCGGCCGGATCATCCTGGCAGGCCCGGATGGCGAGCTGACCATCGGCTATGGCGCGATCGGGCGTGGGCCCGACACCGAGATGATCCTCGGCGCCGCCCTGGCTGCCGGCCGCAAGGGCGAGCCCATCCCGGACCTGATCGCGGTCCCGCAGACCGCGCTGCACGGCGCGACCGTCGATCCCGCCGTGACCTTCGACCCCGCCAAGCTCGCTGACGCCGTCGCCGCGGCCGCCAGGACCGTGGACCGGGAGCCCGTCGATGCGACCCTGGTGATCGCCGACGGCGGTTCATACCAGACCACGCCGTCGGCGGAAGGGCGCGTCGTGAACCAGGCGGCCCTCGTGAGCGCAATCTCGGAGCAGGTCGGCCGCCTGGATGCTCCGGCCGAGATCCGACTCGACCTGCCGTTCGCCACAGCGGCTCCGGCCGTCACCACCGAAACCGTGGAGGCTGCCAAGGCCGCGGCCGGGCGGATGACGGCGGACATCGTCCTGACCCGCGGCACGGACTCCTGGACGATCCCGTCCGCCAAGCTCCGCCCGCTGGTCTCCTTCTCCTCGGACACGCTGGGCGAGATCGTTCCAGTGGTGGACGAGTCGGGGATCGACCCCCTGCTCAAGGGCATCGAGAAGGACCTCAACCAGAAGGCGGCGAGCGCGACCTTCCGGCTCAACGGGAGCCGTGTCGAGGTTGCCTCCGCCTCCAGGGAGGGCCGCACGCTCGACGTGGCGGCCACCCACGCCCTGATCATCGAGACGATGACGGGGCGCCAGTCGGGCACGGCCGGCGGCAGCCTCGAGCCGGTCCTCGCCACGGTCACGCCCGGGATCACCTCCGAGCAGGCCACGGACTGGGCCTCGAAGATGGTCAGAATCTCCAAGTGGACCACCTGGTTCCCGATCTGGGTGCGCAACGGCTACGGCGCCAACATCTGGGTGCCGGCCAAGTTCATCAACGGCTACGTCGTGAGCCCGGGCGAGACCTTCGACTTCTGGAAGGTGGTCGGGCCGGTGACGGTGGCGCGCGGCTTCCGACCGGGCAACGCGATCATCAACGGCCACGCTGATCCGCTGGGGGCGATGGGTGGCGGCATCTGCTCCTGCTCGACGACCCTGTTCAACGCGGCGCTCCGCGCGGGCTTCAAGATGGGTTCCCGCCGGAACCACTTCTACTACATCAACCGGTACCCGAAGGGCCTCGACGCCACGGTGTTCAAGTCCGGCAGCAGCGTCCAGAACATGACCTGGACGAATGACACGGACTACCCGGTCCTCATCCGCGGCATCAACACCCGGAGCGGCTCCACCGGCTTCGTCACCTTCTACCTCTACAGCGTCCCCACCGGGCGCAAGGTGGTCATCGGTGCGCCGGTGGTCAAGAACTTCAAGAAGGCCTCGACCGACACCATCTACACGAGCACCCTCCCCAAGGGCAAGCGCGTGCTCGTGGAGGCCCCCGAGGACGGCTTCGACGTGTGGCGGACGATCACGGTCTACGAGGACGGCAAGGTCCTGCGGTCGTGGACCTACTACAGCCACTACGGCGTCGTGATCGGCACGCTCCAGGTCGGAACCGGTGGCTCGGGTGGTGGCGGCGGAACGCCCAGCCCCAGCCCGAGTCCCACCCCGACACCGTAGGACAGACCGCGGGCCGCCCGGCGGCTTTGCTCCCTCAACGCCCGTGACCCCCGATCTCTACGTCCGCGGCCTCGCGATCGGCTTTGCCATCGCGTTCGCCCTGGGACCCATCGGCCTGCTGGTCATCCGCCGCACGGTCGAGCGGGGCTGGCTGTACGGCTTCCTCTCGGGCGTCGGCGTCGCGACGGCGGACGCGTCCTACGGGGCGATCGCCGCCTTCGGCCTGACCGCCGTCTCCGAGGCCTTGGTCGGCATCGACCGGCCGCTGGGCATCGTGGGTGGCGCGGTCCTGGTCCTGCTCGGTGTCCGATCGCTGCGCGAGGCGTTGCGACGCGGGACGGCGGTGACGACCCCGGTGGCGGCCGCTCCCCCCAGCCGGCTCCACGGCCCGCTGGGGGCATGGGCGTCCATGCTCGCGCTCACGCTCACGAACCCCGCAACGATCCTGTCGTTCGCCGCCCTGTTCGCGAGCATCGGGGCCGGGACCGGCGGCGCATCGGGAGCGCTGGCGGTGGTCGCAGGCGTGTTCACGGGCTCGATCGCCTGGTGGGTCCTGCTGACCGGGATGATCGCCGGGCTCCGCGCGCGGCTCACGCCACGCGTGATCCTCGGGCTCAACGTCATCTCGGCCGTGGTGATCGGCGGCTTCGGCGTCATAGCCATCGGCCTGGGCATAGCGGGTTGACATCCGGGCCGCCGGTCACTGGCGCAGGAAGCCGGACGGCCGGGCTCCGAGGGCGTCGTCTCCCGTACGATCCAGGCGTGCCAGCCCAACCCCGGCTCCCGGTTGCGGCCGTCTTCGACTGGGACGGGACGATCGTGGACACCATGGACATGATCTACCGTGCCAACGTCGTCGCCCTCGGCCACGTCGGGATCACCATGTCCCGCGAGTGGTTCGACGAGCACTACTCGCCCGACTGGCGCCGCTCCTACCGCGAGCTCGGCATCCCCCACGATCTCTGGGGTGAGGTGGGCGACCGCTGGGCGGCCGAGATGTCCCGGATGCGCCCGAAGGCGCTGCCCTGGGCCCGCGGCGCCCTGCGCAGGCTGCGCCGGCACGGTGTCCGGGTGGGCCTCGTGACCGCGTCCACCCGGGGGGTCGTGGAGCCCAACCTGGCCCGGCTCAACCTGGCGGGCGTGTTCGAGACCGCCTTCTACTCGGACGACGTCGCGCGCACCAAGCCGCACCCCGAAGCGCTCCTGGCGGCGCTCGACGAACTCGGGGTGGCCGCCGCGGACACCGTCTACGTGGGCGACACGACCGTCGATCTCGAGATGGCCACCGCCGCCGGCGCCGCGTTCGTGGCTGTCGGGTGCACAACGGCCCCCGGCGTCTTCCGTGCCGCCGGCGTGGACCGGGTCTGGCCCGGCGTCGGCGCATGGGCGGATACCCTGTTTCCTGTAGCGGCATCCGTGACCCGGCGCCGCGCAACCCCTCGATCCGACAGGACCAGACCATGACCAAGATCCTCGCCTCGCTCAACTCCCTCGCGGAGCGAGTCCTCCTGCCGCTCACGCTGGGCGGCCTGATCATCGGCATCCTCGCCACGGCCGCCGGCCAGGAGGCGGTCGCCTGGATCGCGTGGACGCTGCCGGCGGCCATCGTGGGCGTCTGGCTGCTGGGCAACATCGTCGCCGACCTGATCCGCCGCGAGGCGGGCGTGGACGTGATCGCGGTGCTCGCGATCGCGGGGGCGCTCGCCCTTGGCGAGTCGCTGGCCGCGGCGGTGATCGCGGTGATGCTCGCGACGGGCGACTCCCTGGAGCGGTTCGCGGCCGGACGTGCCCACCGCGAGCTCTCGGCGCTCATCTCGCGCGCTCCGCGCATCGTCCACCGCCTCGAGGGTGGCACGATCGTGGACCGCCCGGTGGCCGAGGTCCTGGTGGGCGACCGGCTGCTGGTGAAGCCCGGCGAGGTGATCCCCGTGGACGGGAACGTGAGCGGTGCCGCGGCGACGCTCGACGAGTCGGCGCTGACCGGGGAGGCGCGGCTCGCGGTCCGTGAGGCCGGCGACCCCGTCTCCTCGGGGACGCTCAACGCCGGCGCGCCGTTCGACCTGATCGCGATCGCCACGGCCGAGCGCTCCACCTACGCCGGCATCGTGCGCCTGGTCGAGGCGGCCCAGACGTCCAAGGCGCCGTTCGTCCGTCTCGCGGACCGCTATGCGCTGCTGTTCGTGCCGCTCGCGCTGGGCATCTCCGGCATCGCCTGGGTGATATCCGGCGACCCCGTCCGGGCGCTCTCCGTGCTTGTCGTCGCCACCCCGTGCCCCCTGCTGCTCGCCGCGCCGATCGCGATCGTGGCCGGGATCAGCCGCTCCGCCAAGCGCGGGATCATCGTCAAGGGTGGCGGGGCCCTCGAGACGATCGCCCGCGCCCGCGTCCTCCTGTTCGACAAGACCGGCACCCTCACCGCCGGCCGTCCGCACCTCGCCGACGTGGTCGCGGCCCCCGGCCGCACGCTGGAGGAGATCTTGGGCTTTGCGGCATCCCTGGAGCAAGTCTCCCCGCACGTCCTGGCCGCCTCGATCGTGACGGGTGCGCGGGAGCGGGGCGTTGCCCTCGTGCTGCCGGAGCAGGCCGACGAGACCCCGGGCTCGGGGATCACCGGCCGCGTCGGCGGTGCCGCCGTGCTTGTCGGGACCGCCGAGTTCGCCACGGGCGGCTCCCAGCTTCCCGCGTGGGCCCGCGACGTCCGGCGCCGCGTGAGCCTCGAGGGCGCCACGGGCGTCTACATCTCGGTGGATGGCGAGCTGGCAGGCGCGCTCGTCCTCGATGACCCGATCCGCCCCGAGTCGCCGCGCGTGATCCGGTCGCTGCGCCGGGTCGGCGTGACGCGCATGGTCATGGTGACCGGTGACCACTACGGCGTTGCGGACATGGTGGCGGCCGCGATCGGCGTGGACGCGGTCCTCGCGGAGCGGACGCCCACCGACAAGGTCGATGCCGTTGCCCAGGAGAAGGCGCAGGCCGACGGCGTCCTGGTGATGGTCGGAGACGGGATCAACGACGCCCCGGCGCTCGCAACCGCCGACGTCGGTGTGGCCATGGGCGCCCGCGGCGCCACCGCCAGCTCCGAGGCGGCCGATGTCGTGATCACCGTGGACCGGCTGGACCGGCTGCCGGAGGCGATCCGGATCGCCCGGCGCTCCCGCTTCATCGCGATCCAGAGCGTGGTCGTGGGCATGGTGCTCTCGATCATCGCCATGCTGGTGGCCACCACCGGGCTCCTTGCGCCCGTCTACGGCGCCATGATCCAGGAGGCGATCGACGTGATCGTCATCCTCAACGCCCTGCGTGCCCTTGGCGGCGGTCTCGAGAAGACACCCAAGGTCCCGGGCTGGACCGAGCTGTCGTCGCACCTGCGCTCGGAGCATCGCGATCTCACGCCGGCTCTCGCGCGGATCCGCCCGCTGGCCGACCGGCTGGGCGTCATGCCGGGCGCCGAGGCGGTCGCGGAGCTGGAGCGGACGCGCGTCTTCCTCGTGGACGTGCTGATCCCGCACGAGGAGGAGGAGGACCGGACCGTGTTCCCGCTCCTGGCCAACGCGGTCGGCAGCGACGACATCACGGCGGCCCTGCACCGGACCCACACCGAGATCTTCCACCTGGTCCGGTTCATCGACCGGCTGGTCCGCGAGGTGCCGCCGGAGGGACCCGGCCCGGAGGACCTGACGGACCTGCGACGCGTTCTGTACGGGCTGGACGCGATCCTGCGGCTGCACATGGCGCAGGAGGAGGAGCTCTACCTGGCGCTCGGCGACGAGCACCCGGAGGCTCACGCGGCCTGACGCATCGGTCCGTCCAGCAGCCTGGCCGTTCCCCCAACGCGGGCGCCCTCCCGCCGCCCAGCCCTCCGGCGACCCTGCCGTCCCACGGGC
>JBAXFC010000026.1:0-15529 GCA_037140135.1 Chloroflexota bacterium | reverse complement strand
ACGCTGCCCCGCCGCCCGCCCCTGCGCCGCGCGCGACGTCGCCCATGGCGGAGGAGATCCGCATCGCCCTCGCCGATGCCTGGGGCGAGATGGGCGCCGCGTGGGGTGTCGCCCCGGCGATCGCCCGGGTGCACGCCTACCTCATGGCCCGCCAGGAGTCCCTCACCGAGCGCGAGGTCCGCGAGGCCCTGAACCTCTCGCACCGTGCCGCCAGCCTCGCGCTTGCGGAGGCCGAGGCGTGGGGCCTCGTCGAGCGGGTTGCGGAGCCCCGGCGCGTCGGCCGGCGCGGTCCTGCGGGCACCGCCTACCTCGCCGTCGGCGACCACTGGCGCTGGTTCGGCCGCGTCGTGGCCGAGCGCAAGGTCCGCGAGGGCGACCCGATCGTCACCGTCCTCGAGCGCACGTTGGGCGAGTGCTCCGTCTCCCTGGCCGCGCACCCAGGCGACCCGGATCTGCTGCGGCTGCGCGACTGGCTCTCGACCTTCCTGATCTTCGTCCGCCTCTTCGATCGCGCCGTGGGCCTGGTGTCACGCCTGGAGCCCACCGAGCTCGAGCGCGCGGTCCGCCTCCTGGGTGAGGTCCCCGACGACACGATCCTGCGCCTGGTGATGCTGCTCGACGGGCTGCCGGATCAGGATGTCCTGGGCCTGGTCGAAGCGCTCTCGCGGCTCTCCCCGACCAGCGCCCGCCGCGCGACGACGCTCATGTCCGGCGTGGTGCGGACGCTCGTCCGGTAGTCGCGACCGCGACCGCGCCCGCCGGCGTCCGCGCCCGATGCCCTCAGCGACCGGCGCAGGTCGAGGTGTCGATGTCGCCGCTGCCGTTCCAGAACTGCATCCCCGGACCGTCCGCGATCGAGAGCGACCAGTGCGGGTTCGCGAGCAGGTCGGCGCAGCTGATGAGTGCCTGGCCGTCGACCGTGTCGGCTGCGATGCCCGCCACGCTCCACCAGTAGGAGAGGCTCCCCTCGCCGCCCGTGGCGTTGGCGGAGAACACGAGCGTCACGGCTCCCTGGTCGGCCTGGTAGATGGCTTCCACGACCGGGGCGGCGGTGATGACGTTGACGTCCCACCCCGCGGGGCAGGCCGGCAGATCGGCCGAAGCGGTGGCTGATCGAGTTGCGGCATCCGTCACGCCGACCGGCATCGAGGCGCTCTCGAGCTCGGCGCAGGGCCGGGTGAAGGACGCGGTCGCAGTCGCCTGGGCGACGCCGCCGTCGAAGGAGTAGGTGTACGGCGCAACGCCGCCGGTCGCCTTGACCGTGACGTCGAACGTGAGGGTGGCGTCCGCCTTCGAGAACGAGGTTGCCGTCGCGGTCGCGGAGGTGATCGCCAGCCCGTTGGACGGGCACTGCGGAATTGCGAGCTCGTTGCCGTCCTGGCCGACGAGATCAACCGGGGTGCCGTTGCCGTCGGTGAACGCCGCGCGGATCGTGGGCTGCTTGTCCGCGAGGCCACACGGGATCGTGACCCTGGCCACGATCTTCCGGCTGATGATCTCGGTCCGGTAGCCGAACAGCGTCGCGGCGTCGTTCGACCAGCCGCCCTTGAAGCCCTTCACCCCTGGCTTGACCGGCTTGAGCCAGAGCATGAGGGTCTCGGTGCCCTTCACCGTGTCGTACGACTTGAGCGTGACCCTCGCCCGCGCGGTGAACGGCTTGCAGACCGCCTTGTCCGAGAGGCGCTTGGTCGCGGTGGCACCCTTGCTGTCGGTGATGGTCACGCTGACCGCAGCGGAGATGTGCTCGTACGCGTGGCACGGCACGGTCGCGACGGCGGTGAGGTTGCCGTCGGTGAAGTTCGACTCGTCCGTGACGCCGCGGCCGTAGTCCACGAGCGTGTGGAACGGTGCCGCGCCGCCCTTGACCTTGAACTGCCAGCCGAAGGAGAAGGTGCCCGCGTCCGCGTCGTACCCGCCGACGAGCATGGGCGTGGCCTTCGAGACCTTGAGATCACCCTTGGACGCCTTGCCGTCGTGGGCGGCCACGGGTCCGGCAACGGCGACCGACAGTGCCGCGGCGAGCAGCCCGGTGGCCAAGGCCCTGGCGCCCCAGGCGAAGTGAGCGTGGTGACGCACAGCGTGGCCCTCCGGTATGGGCCGCGGCGCTTTGGCTGAGGCGCGGCTCTCAAGCAGATCGTCCTCCCTCCCGGGGCCCGATGCGATGGCGAGGATGGCGGCGGCCGCCCGGCTGATGGTCCCGGATGGGGCGCCCTGGCACCGCTCGACGGGGTCAGCGCACCCCGTGGCGTCCCGCCCCACGCTCCCGAGTCCAGTCTCCCGTCCGCAGCGGCCGGGCGCCGCCCGCGGTTGACACCGCACCCCGTACGGCAGACCATCGGCCGACCGCGGTGGTCTCCCAATCCACGAGGACACCGCGCCTGAGGGGTTGCTGTCCATGTCGAAGCCGTACCTGTGCCGGACGGGCGCCCTGGCCGTGACGGCCTTGCTGCTCGCCGCCTCGCTGGGCGCCCCCGCGCCGGTCGCGGTCGCCGCTTCGACCGGAGCGGTGATCACGGTGACCACGCTCGCGACGGCCGCCGTTGACGGCGCGTGCTCGTTCGATGAGGCGCTCGCAGCCGTCGCCACCCAGGCCACCGCGGACGCCTGCGCCGGCGATCCCTCGATCACCACGGTGGACTTCGCCCCGGGCCTCACCGGCCAGATCACGCTCGCCTCGGACCTCACGCCCATCACGCGGCCGCTGCTCATCGACGGTGGCGGCCGGATCACCGTCGACGGCGCCGGCCACCAGGTGCTCACCTCGAGCTCCCCGGACCTCGAGATCGACAACCTCACGATCACCGGCGGCAGCGGAGCCCACGCCGGCGGCCTTGCCAGCACCGGCACCAGCACGCTCCAGGGCGTGACCTTCGTGGACAACGCGGGCGCCGACGCCGGAGCGGTCTGGAGCACCGGCCCGCTGACCGTCGTCTCGAGCCACTTCACCGGCAACGCGGGCGGCTCGGGCGCAGGCGCGATCGCCTCGACCGGAACGCTGAACGTCCAGGGCTCCACCTTCTCCGGCAACACGGGCGGCGGCTCGGGCGCCATCGCCCAGACCGGCAGCTCGCTCGTCGCGTACCGGACCACCTTCTCCGGCAACAGCGGCACGACGGCGGGCGCCGTCCGGACCGTCGCCGCCACCACCACCCTGGCGGCCGACCTGTTCACGACCAACTCCGGGTCCTCGGGCGGCGGCGCCGTCCACGCCAGCGGGGCGGGCACGGTGACCATCTCGAGCTCCACGTTCGCGGCCAACCAGGCGCTGACCGCCAACGCCGTCGGCGGGTCGATCTGGAACGAGTCCGGGTCGATGGACCTGTTCAACGCCACCATCACGGGTGGCTCGGCCGACAAGAACGGCGGCGGCGTCTTCAACGGCGGCACGCTGCACCTCGGCAACACGATCGTCGCGGGCAACGCGGTCGTGCACCCCGGCGCGGGTGCCGGGATCCAGGTGGCCGGCACGCTCGCCACCGACACCGCCAACATCGTCGTGGCCTCGACCACCGGTCTTCTCGACCCGGCCGGCCCCGCCGACCACGGCGGCCCGACGAAGACGATCGCCCTGCCCCACGGCTCGCCGGCCATCGACGCCGCCGACACCTCGGTGTGCGGTTCGCCGCCGGTGGACAACGTGGACCAGCGCGGGCTTGCCCGCGATCCCGGCAAGTGCGACGTCGGCGCCTACGAGCGCGACAACGCGCCGCCCTCCATCACCGTCGGCCCCACGACGCGACCCCGGGCCGGGGCCTCGCTCACGGCGGCAGGCATCCCGATCCTCGTGACCTGGGCCGCGACCGACACCGGCAACTCGGGCCTCCACCACTACCGCGTGGAGACCACCGCGGACGGCACCACCTGGACCACGGCGGTGGCCTCGGCCACGGGCCTCTCGGCCACGGTGTACGCGGCATCGGGCTCGACAACCGGGGTCCGCGTCACCCCGTACGACGGCGAGGGCAACGAGGGCACCCCGGTCGCGGCCACAGCGGCCGTCAAGCCCGCGCTCATGCAGCAGACCTACTCCGGGATCACGTACCTCAAGACCTGGAAGACCAGCACGAACACGTCGTTCAGCGGCGGCACCGCCCGCTGGTCCGCGATGGCCGGCGCCAGCGCGCGGATCACCTTCACCGGCCGCGGTGCCGCCGTGATCATGACCAGGGGTCCGGCCCGCGGCATCGTCACGATCTTCGTCAACGGAACGAAGACCGCCGTCGTGGACCTCTCCGCCGCCGCGTACCAGCACCGGGTCGTGGTCTGGCAGAAGCAGTGGCTGACCACGAGGAACCTCTCGATCAAGCTGATCGTCGCCGGCACGGCCGGCCGCCCGCGGGTGGACCTCGACGCATTCGTCGAGCTCAAGTAGCCGGAGCGGGCTGCGCGCGCGCCCGTGCGATAATCGCCGCCGTGACGTCGGCCCGATCCGGTTCGATCGGGCCAGGACCCCGCGGCCAGCCCGGCCGGCCGACCACCCACGCGTCCTCCGGAGAGCCCAACACACCATGACCGAAACATCCACCTGGGCCACCAAGAAGGGCCTCGCGCAGATGCTCAAGGGCGGCGTCATCATGGACGTCGTCAACGCTGAGCAGGCCGTCATCGCCGAAGAGGCGGGCGCCGTCGCCGTCATGGCGCTCGAGCGCGTGCCCTCCGACATCCGCGCGTCCGGTGGCGTTGCGCGCATGTCCGACCCCTCGATGATCGAGGGGATCATGGCGGCGGTCAGCATCCCGGTCATGGCCAAGGCGCGCATCGGCCACTTCGTCGAGGCGCAGATCCTCGAGGCCCTGGGCGTGGACTACATCGACGAGTCCGAGGTCCTCACCCCGGCCGACGAGCGCAACCACATCGACAAGCACGCTTTCAAGGTCCCGTTCGTGTGCGGCTGCCGGAACCTCGGCGAGGCCCTGCGCCGGATCAACGAGGGCGCGGCCATGATGCGCACCAAGGGCGAGGCCGGCACCGGCAACGTCGTCGAGGCCGTCCACCAGCTGCGCGACGTGCTCGCCGAGATCCGCCGCCTCCAGCACCTGCGCGAGGACGAGCTGTTCGTCGCCGCCAAGGAGCTCCAGGCCCCGTACGACCTGGTCAAGCAGGTTGCCGCAGACGGCAGGCTGCCGGTCGTGAACTTCGTCGCGGGCGGCATCAGCACCCCGGCGGACGCGGCGCTCGTGATGCAGCTCGGCGCCGAAGGCGTGTTCGTGGGCTCCGGCATCTTCAAGAGCGAGGATCCGGCGCGCATGGCCAACGCCATCGTCCAGGCCACCACGCACTTCGCGGACGCCAAGATCCTCGCGGAGGTCTCCAAGGGCCTCGGCGCGCCGATGCGCGGCATCGAGATGAAGGCGATCCCGGCCGAAGAGCGCCTCGCCTCGCGCGGCTGGTAGGCAGGAGCGGTCGGCCTCCGCGGCCGGCGCCCTGACGCACGGATGAAGATCGGCGTCCTTGCCCTCCAGGGGGCGTTTGCAGAGCACGTTGCGTCCCTCCGCGCCATCGGCACCGACGCCGTGGAAGTGCGCCTGCCGGCACATCTCGAGGACGTCTCCGGGCTCATCATCCCGGGCGGCGAGTCCACGGCGATGCGCCGCCTCATCGCCCGCTGGGGGATGCGCCAGCCGATCCTGGACCTCGCCGCCTCGGGCGCCCCGATCTTCGGCACGTGCGCCGGGATGATCGTCCTGGCCAGGGAGATCGCCGGCGGCGAGGAGCCGATCCTGCCCCTCCTCGACGTCACCGTGGAGCGCAACGCCTTCGGGCGCCAGCTCGACTCGTTCGAGACGGAGCTCCCGGTTTCGCTGCTGGGCGACACGCCCGTTCACGCGGTGTTCATCCGGGCCCCCATCATTGAGCGCGTGGGTCCCAACGTTGACGTGCTCGCCAGCCTGCCCGACGGGCGGATCGTGGCCGTCCGCGAGCGCAACATCATCGCCACCTCGTTCCACCCGGAGCTCAGCTCCGAGACGCGGTTCCACCGCCTCGTGGCCATGCTGGCCGCCGAGCACGCCGACCCCGGTGAGGGTATCGGGCGGCGGCCGCACCCCACCCGGCGAAGCCGTCGGGACGGGTAGCGGACCGTGGCCAGGAGCACGGGCAAGGTGCGCGCGGCCCGGCTGACGGATCTCTCCGCGCTCGGTGAGCTCTCGCGGCTTGCGCAGGGGGCCGCCGAGGGAACGCGGAGCCTGGGCCTGCCCGTGAGCGGCCCGCCCATCGGCGTCTTCTCGCTGTTCCGCCTTCCCCTGGGCGCCTTCACCCCGCACGACGTCATGTACGTCTTCGACCGGGACGGCTCGATCGCGGGCCTGCTGCGCGTGGAGCGCGAGTCCAGCCGCGACGAGTGGACCGTCGTGGAGCTTGACGCCGTGGGCGACCTCGACGCCGGCGACGTCCGCTTCCGCCTCGTGCAGCACCTCCAGCGCGACGGCGCCAAGCGCGGCGCGGCCCGCTTCCACGTCGCCTGCGCGGACGCCGACGACAACGTGGAGCTGTTCATGCAGGCGGGCTTCGTCCGCTACGGCGATGAGCACGTCCTGTTCCGGAAGCCGGCCACGCCGCTCCCGGCGCCGATGGACGAGGAGATCGCCCGCACCTGCGGGATCCGTGAGGCCGTGCCCCAGGATGCCGTCGCCCTGTCCCGCCTGTACGCCTCGGTCACGCCGCGCCCGGTCCAGCGCCTCGAGGCGCTGCGCATCCCGGACTGGGAGCGCCAGGGCCGCGACCAGCGCGTGCCCCGCTCGTCGCTGGCGCCGATCCTGCGCTTCGCCGACGTCGTCACCTACGTCCAGGAGGCGCCGGGCGGCGGCCGCGACGGGACCTCGCTCGACGCCTTCGTGCAGATCGGCGTCGCAAAGGAGGACCAGCCGCACTACCTCAAGGTCCTTGCCCGCCCGGAGGCCGACATCTCCGCGCTCATCCGGTTCTCGCTCGGCGTGATCGCCGTGCACGGGGATGCCTCGGCGGTGCATCGTCACGGGGTGCTGAGTCCCGTCCGCACCTACGAGTCGCCGGTGGACCGCCGGCTCGAGGAGGAGGGCTTCGATCCGATCGCAACGGTCACGCTCCTCATGAAGGAAACCCTCGTCCGGGTGGCCGAGCCGCGGCTCGTGCCGGCCGTCCGCTGACGAGCACAGGGAGGCCAGCCACGGTGGGTTCGCAGGACCGGCAGCAGGCAACACCCGACGATCTGGGCGTGCTCCTCGCGGCGCTGCCCCCCGAGATCGTCGCCGCCATCGACGCCCTGCCCGATCGCACCTCGCTCATCGAGGTTGTGATGGACCTCGGACGGCGACCGGAGGCGCGCTACCCGGGCAAGGAGGTCTCGCTCCTCGAGCGCGAGATCACCGAGGCGGACATCGCCCACGTGATCGAGCACATCGGCATGTTCGGCGACGACAACCGCGCCGGCATCGAGCGCACCCTCCACCGCATCAGCGCCATCCGCAACCGGGCGGGCAAGGTCGTCGGCCTGACCTGCCGCATCGGCAAGGCTGTCTACGGCACGATCGAGATCATCGGAGACTTCCTCGAGGCAGGGAAGTCGATCCTGATCATGGGTCGCCCGGGCATCGGCAAGACCACCATGCTGCGCGAGGCAGCCCGCGTCCTGGCCGACGAGCAGGGCAAGCGCGTCGTCGTGGTGGACACCTCCAACGAGATCGCGGGCGACGGCGACATCCCGCACCCGGCGATCGGCAAGGCGCGCCGGATGCAGGTCCGCACGCCGTCGCTCCAGCACGAGGTGATGATCGAGGCCGTCGAGAACCACATGCCCGAGGTCATCGTCATCGACGAGATCGGGACCGAGCTCGAGGCGCAGGCCGCCCGCACGATCGCCGAGCGCGGCGTGCAGCTGATCGGCACCGCGCACGGCAACAACCTCGACAACCTCATGCTCAACCCCACGCTCTCGGACCTGATCGGCGGCATCCAGAGCGTCACCCTCGGCGACGACGAGGCCCGCCGGCGCCGGTCGCAGAAGAGCGTCCTCGAGCGCAAGCAGCCGCCCACGTTCGACGTCATCGTGGAGATCCAGGACC
This sequence comes from Chloroflexota bacterium, assembly GCA_037140135.1. GTDB lineage: Bacteria > Chloroflexota > Limnocylindria > Limnocylindrales > CSP1-4 > CAIXZV01. Next base: position 7,490 of record JBAXFC010000026.1, on the reverse strand, counting down.
GCGAGAAGGTGCTCGTCCACGCGGACGTCGCCGCCACCGTGGACTCGATGCTCCTTGGCGATCCCGTCACCCCGGAGCTGCGCTGGCGCGACGAGGAGGGGGTGCACCGCTCCCAGTCCCGGCCCAAGCCCACCGCGCGCGACGGCGCCGGCCCGGGCGGCGACCGCTTCAGCGGCCTGACCGGCGCGGGCGCCGGCGCCTGGGGCCGCGATCCCGGCTGGCGCGGCGCCTCCACGTACCGGACCGGTGGGTACGCCGGCGACGACCACGGCCCCGCGAGGCCCGGATTCCGGCCCGGCCAGTCCGGTGGCTGGCGCGCCGGACGCGGCGCTTCGGACCGGGGCGGCGATCGCGCGCCCCGCAGCCCGGAGGGCGACCGACCGGCTCCGCTAGGGGCCATGCCCGGGGAGCGGTTTGCCTCGCCGCCCGCCGGAGGCGGGCGCTTCCCGGTGGTGCCGGGCGGCCCAGCCGTGCCGTTCGTGGCCGGTGAGATCGCGGACCGGGGTCCCCTCGAGCGCGCCGAGGGCTCGCCCCTGGGCACGCCCGTGCCGGATGTCCGCGCCCGCGACGCCCGCGAGCTCGCCCGCCAGAAGGCCTGGCGCTCCGAGGCGGCCCGCGCCCTCAACTCGCTCCACGAGGAGGAGGGGACCCGCCCCGTCAACGCCGACGGGATCCTCGCCGCCGAGGAGGAGCGGATCGCCCGGATGGTCCCGGGCGAGGTGGGTTCCACGTGGGACGGCGACGACAGCGACGACGCCGACGACGAGGACGACAACGCCCCGTTCGGCGCGGCGGCCATGACCGTCGAGACCGGCATGCTGCCCACGCTGCGCGTCTTCCCGCATGGCATCAGCCGCCGGCGCCTGGAACAGGCGATCAAGGAGCTCGAGCTGCCGGTGATCATCGCCCGCCAGCCCGACGAGGCCGATGTGGCGATGACCCTCCGCTCCGAGTACCGCCAGAAGCCGCCCGCCCTGCGCGACGTGGAGGACCGGGGCATCCCGATCTACGTCCTCAAGGCCAACACCGTCGCCCAGATCCAGGCATCGCTGACGTCCGTGTTCGCGCTCGAGGTGGATCCGCGCGAGGCCGCCTACCGCGAGACCGAGCAGGCCATCGCGATGGTCATCAAGCAGCAGGAGCCCGTGGAGCTGGCGCCCCAGAACGCCTACATCCGCCGCCTCCAGCACCAGATGGCCGAGCGCGCGAACCTGGTGTCGCGATCCCGCGGCCGCGAGCCCTACCGGCGGGTCCGCCTCTACCCCGACGAGGCGCGCACGACCTGGCGGTAGAGGGCCACCCGCATCCGAGGTTGCCGAGTTCGCGCATCTCCTCGAGCTCCCCGCGTGCCACGCCGCGCATGTCGCTCCTGCCGCGAGGTCCCGCCTCTCGCTGACGACGTCCGATGGCCGCCGGCTCATCCGCCGCTTATGCTCCCCCGGTGACCAGCCTCGCCGCGTTCCCGCCCGTGCCGGGCCGCCCGGACCTCGCGCCCACGCCTCCTGATGGCCTGACCGCCGCCGAGGTGGAGCGCCGGCGCGCCGCGGGCCTCGGCAACACGGCCGCCCCGTCCACCACGCGGACCTACGGGCGGATCATCCGCGAGAACGTCTTCACCTTCGTCAACAACATCCTGTTCGGGCTTGGCCTCGCGCTGGTGCTGGTGGGCCGGCCGATGGACGCGCTCGTGAGCCTGACCGTGATCATGACCAACGTGGTCGTGGGCATCGTCCAGGAGGTTCGAGCGAAGCGGACGCTGGACAGGATCGCGCTCCTCACGCGGCCCACGGCGGCCGTCGTCCGGGACGGCGAGCGGTGCAGCGTCGCGCCGGAGGACCTGGTCCTGGGCGACCTCATCGAGCTTGGCGCGGGCGACCAGGTGGTCCTCGACGGGCGCCTTGCGACCGGTGCCCTCGGCCTCGACGAGAGCCAGCTCACCGGCGAATCGGACGTGGTCCGCAAGCGGCCCGGCGACGAGGTGTTCAGCGGCTCCTTCGCGACCACCGGTGCCGGCCGCTACGTGGCCGAGAAGGTGTCCACGGCGTCGTTCGCCAACCAGATCACCGCCGGCGCGCGCACGTTCCGGCGGGTCATCACCCCGCTCCAGGGCCAGGTGAACCTGGTGATCCGGGTGGTCCTCGGGATCGTGATCTACCTCGAGATCCTGCTGGTGATGCGGGGCGTGGTGCAGTCGATCTCGGTGGGCCAGGTGGTGGCCGACGCGACGCTGCTGGCCGGCCTTGTGCCCAACGGGCTGTTCGTGTCGATCGCCGTGGCGTACGCGCTGGGCGCGGTCCGGATCATCCGCTTCGGGGCGCTGGTCCAGCAGTCCAACGCGATCGAGAGCCTGAGCCACGTGGACGTGCTGTGCCTGGACAAGACCGGGACGCTGACCTCGAACGCGCTCGAGGTCGATGCGGTGGCGGGGCTCGGCGGCGCGACGGAGGCGGAGGTGGTCGCGGCCGCCTCCACGCTGGCCGCGAGCGCCACGACCCGCAACAAGACCAGCGAGGCGATCGCGGCGCGGTGGCCGGCCGAGGCACGGCCTGTGCGCGTGGACGTGCCGTTCTCCTCGGCCCGCAAGTGGAGCGCCGTGGCGATCGACGGGCTGGGCGTGATCGCGCTGGGTGCGCCCACGTTCCTGCACCGGTACCTCGCCACGGGCGCCGACGGCGAGGCGGCCGGCTGGTCCGAGGTGCGCGAGCGGACCGCTGCCTGGGCCGACGCCGGGCTGCGCGTGCTGCTGCTCGCGGTCCATCCCGATGCCTCGGCGCTGGCGGCGCCCGGCGACGATGACGCCGCGGCGGTCCTGCCGGACGGCCTTCGGCCTCTCGGCCTCGTCGCGCTCTCGGACACGCTGCGCCCGGAGGCCGCGGAGACGCTGCGCTCGTTCATCGAGAACGGGGTGGCGGTGAAGATCATCTCGGGCGACGACCCGGAGACGGTGGCGGCCCTCGCGCGCCAGGCGGGCCTGGGACCGGAGATCGTGCTCCTCAGCGGGCCCGAGGTCGAGGCGATGGACGACATCGCCCTGGCCAGGGCCGCCGATGAGACGATGGTCTTCGGGCGGATCACGCCGGCGCAGAAGGAGCGGCTGGTCGATGCGCTGCGCGCCGGCGGCCACTACGTGGCGATGATCGGCGACGGTGTGAACGACGTGCTCTCGCTCAAGAAGGCGAACCTCGCGATCGCGATGGGCTCGGGGTCCCAGGCGACGCGCGGCGTGGCCGATCTCGTCCTGATGCAGGACTCCTTCGCCGCCGTCGCCCGGGCGGTGATGGAGGGGCAGCGGATCCTCAACGGGATGCAGGACATCCTCAAGCTGTTCCTGACCCGCATCGCCACCGTGGGCCTGGTGGTGATCTCCTCGATGGTGGTGATCACCTTCCCGATCGAGCTGCGCAACGCGTCCGCATTGACAGTGTTCACGGTGGGCATCCCGAGCGCCGTCCTGGCGGTCTGGGCGCAGCCCGGCCACAACGTCCGCGACAGCCTGGGCCGGACGCTTGCCCGCTTCGTCGTGCCCGCCGCGGTGGTGTCGAGCCTCATCGGGGTGGCCATCTTCATCGGGGTGCTGTTCCTGGCCACCGACATCGATGGGCGCCCGCTCGCCGACGGCCTGCACGACGCGCAGACGGCCCTGACGTCCTTCCTGGTGGCCGTCGGCCTGCTGCTGATCCTGTTCGTGGAGCCACCCACCAGGTGGTTCGCGGTGACGGAGCCGATGACCGGTGACCGGCGGCCGGCGTTCCTCGCGCTCGGTCTCGCGATCGGGTACGTGGTGGTGCTGCTGGTGCCGTTCGCTCGCTCGTTCTTCCAGCTGGTGGCACCCGCTCCGCGGGACGCATTGATCGTGGCGCTGGCCGTGGCCGGGTGGGTGCTCCTGGTCCGGACGACGTGGGAGCGGCGCCTGATCTTCCGGTTCTTCGGCCTGGACTGACGGGAGGAACGCCATGACCCTGCGCCTGGGTGAGATCGTCATCGACTGTGCCGGGCACGGCGCCGTCGTGGACTTCTGGCAGGCGGCGCTCGACGGCTACGGACGCCACGCGGTCAACGAGCAGTACGTGGCGCTGGTCCCGCCGGAGCCCGCGATCGGCCGCCCGGTGCTGCTCTTCCAGCGCGTCCCGGAGCCCAAGGCCGGCAAGAACCGGGTGCACCTGGACCTGCGCGCCGACGTCATGGCGGACGAGGTGGAGCGCCTGGCGGCTCTTGGCGCAACCGTCATCGCGGAACGCTCCCTCGGCGAGAGCCTGCGCTGGACGGTGATGGCGGATCCCGACGGCAACGAGTTCTGCATCGCCGGGGACTGAGAGCCTGTAGCCGATTGACCGAGCACGGATCCTGAAAGGCGAGGCAACGCGGACCGGTACGGGATTCTGGGCCGCCCTGAGCCCGGGCAGGCACGAATCCGGCTTCACGATGACAGCGCCGTGCCATAAAATGGCCGTGCCCCGGACGTTCTATCCCCCCAGAACGGCCGGGGCCTTCTGCTGCCCGGCGCCGCTGCTGGGCGGGGTGGCCAGCGCCGCGCCCGAACTGCCCGGCAAGCCTGCCGGCGATCCGGGCCTGATTGACGGTGAACTCCGCGATCTCGATCCGCATGTTGTGCAACTTCGCGTCGAGCGCACCCGTGAGCACCGGATCCCGGCGACCGTCGATGACCGCCGCCAGCTCGACGTGGCTGGCGGCCGAGAGACGACGGGAGGGGACATCCGCCATCAATCGAACCAGCGCGGGCGCATCCGGCTCCTGGAGGAACAGCGCGACCAGGACCGAGGTGTCGATGATCACTTCGGCAGCCCCCGCTCGTCGTACAGCACCGCGTCGAAGCCCTGGTCTCGGTATTCCACACCCATCCGCTCACCCGTCTCTGCCCATTCGGCAAGGACCAGGTCAACGTCAAACGCCGGCTGCGGGTGCCGGTGCAGCTTCGCGAGGCGGACCGCCACCGCGTCCGTGATCGCCGCGGTCATGGAGACGTCGAGCGCATCGGCCGGCTCCCTGACCAGGCGCACCGTCTCCTCGTTCTTGATGTCGAGGCCCATGGGTGGAAATCGACCCTGCACAGGGTGGATGTCAACCCAGCGGCAACCTACTCGCCGCGGACCACCTCGATGCCGCGCTCATGGGCCAGCTGCAAGACCCAGCCCGCGGCACCCATCGCCGGATCCGACTCGTGGTCCGGAGACTCGTCGCCATCGTCTGCGCGTCCCGAGCCGCCGATGAGCTCCAGGGTCCCGCCGTCGGCCGCGAGCCGGTCGAGGATCCGCTCGAAGTCCTCGGTCCCGACGGCCACGAAGCGCGAGCCGACATCCACGGACACCGAGCCGTCGGGCTCCGCGTAGACGGTGAGCCCCACCGCGGAGCGGTCGCTGATGCCCATGACCGCTACCCGGCCCGCGTCGCGCCGGTGAACGAGAACGAGGAGAGCCGAACGGACGGCACCACGCTTCCGCCCAGGAACCCGCGCAGGCAGCGGCGCTCGGCCGAGACCGCCTCCACGTTCGCGAGGGCGTCGAGGTACGACATCGTGAAGCGCAGGTTCCGCACCGGCCCCACGATCTCCCCCTTCTCCACGAGGAACGTCCCGTCGCGCGTCATGCCCGTGATCACGACCTTCTTGCCGTGGACGGGGTTCGTGTAGTGGAAGCGCGTGACCAGCAGGCCCCGATCAAGCCCGCCGACCAGCTCCTCGAGCGACGCGGTGCCGGGCGCCATGACCATGTTCGTGGGGAAGGGGCCCCAGGTGTTGGGCGCGGGCAGGCCGTGGCCGGTGGACGTGCGTCCGGCCTTCGCCGCGGTCGCCGCGTCGTACGGGAGGTCGCGGCAGACGCCGGCGTCGAGCAGGGAGAGGCGCTGCTTGGGCACGCCCTCGGCGTCGAAGCCCGCCGGCAGGCCCGCCGGATCGCGTCCGTCGTCCGTGATGGTCACGAGCGGCGAGGCGACCTGCTTGCCGGGCTCCCAGAAGGACCGGTCCTCCTGGACCGCCAGGGCGGAGAAGCCCAGGTACCCCATCATGTCGAGGAGGTCCACGACCGCGTAGTGGTGGAGCACCACCGGGTAGTCGCCGGGTGCCAGGTCCACCGGGTTGATCGAGGCACGGGCCCGCCCGGCCGCCTCCCGGCCCAGGGCCGCCGCATCGATGGCGGTCGCGTCCACCGAGCACTGCTCCGCGTACCCGGTCCCGTTGTCCGGGCCCATCGTCACCGTGAGCAGCTGGGACGAGGCCCGCCGTTCGACCGCCCGGATGCCGTGCGAGTTGGCGACCGCGACCGCCTCGGCGTCCGTGGAGAACGATCCGTACGCGGTGACGCCCGCGTCGTCGGCGGCGGCGATGACCGCGCGCGCGCCCTCGGCCCGGAGCTCCGGCGAGGCGCCCGCCGTCCCGTCGGACCAGGCGGCCGGCAGGGGATCGGCGGCACCCGCGGAGGGCAGCCCCGCCCAGTCCTCGAGCTCCTCGACGTTGGCGGCGATCGCCGCGGCCCGCTCGGCCAGGGCCCGCAGTCCCTCGCTGTCGGTGCGACCGGTGGATGCCACGCCCACCCGCCGCCCGGCGACGAAGCGCAGGTTGACCAGCACCTCGTTGGCGGTGACGTTCTGGTGGATCTCGCTGTTCGCGAAGCGCGTGAGCGACGAGTCGCCGGCCACGACCAGTGCTTCGGCCTCCCCGGCCCCCGCGGCGACTGCGAGGCGGACGGCCTCCTCGGCCAGGCGCAGGGCCGACTCGGGATCGGCGGCGCGGAGATCGAAGCCGCTCATGCCATCACCCCCACGCGCACGTTGCGGAACCGGGCGCCCGAGGCTCCGTGGCCGACGTGCCCGGTCTGGCCGGGCTCGCCCTTGCCGCAGTTGGGCGTCGCCCACATCCGCCACGAGGACGCGTCGCCCACGGCGTCCATCGAGCGCCACAGCTCGTAGGTGATGCCGGTGTACGTCCCGTTGCGGTAGAGGCGGCCCAGCTTGCCGTTCCTGATCTCGCGGCAGATCTCTGTACCGAACTGGAAGTTCAGCCGGCGGTCGTCGATGGACCACGAGCGGTTGGTCTCGAACATCAGGCCGTCGTCGGTGTCCTCGATGATCTGCTCGTAGGTCATGCCGGGCTTGGGGAGCAGGCTCACGTTGGTCATCCGGATCAGCGGGATCCGGTTCCAGCCGTCGGCCCGCATGGCGCCACCGGAGGCGCGCCCGATCCGCGGCGCGGTCTCCCGGGACGAGAGGTACCCGGTGAAGATCCCCTCCTTGACCAGCGGCACGCACTGGGCGGCGACACCCTCGTCGTCCCAGCCGAAGGAGCCGAGACCGCCGGGGACGGTGGCGTCGGCCACGATGTCCACGAGATCGGAGCCATACCGGAAGGTGTCGAGCATGTCCGGCAACAGGAAGCTCGTGCCGGCGTACGAGGCCTCGGTGCCGTAGGCGCGGTCGAGCTCGGTGGGGTGGCCGCAGCTCTCGTGGACCTGCATGTAGAGCTGGGACGGGTGGAGGAC
>JBAXFC010000025.1:0-15837 GCA_037140135.1 Chloroflexota bacterium | reverse complement strand
ATCCGCTACCGCCCGGTAGAGGTGGAGCCGGCCCGCCTCGACGCTTTGCGCTCCCGCCTGACAACGGCCGGTCTCGCCGCCCTCCTGGCGCCCGATCCCGGACTCGATGGGGTGCCGATCCCGGTCGAGGCCGGCGCCGTGGTCGCCAACGAGGTGCTCGACGCGCTGCCCGTCCACCGCGTGATCGGCCGCACGGGCGGCATCCGGGAGCTCCTGGTCACCAACGGGGACGGTGGCGCCTTCCGGGCCCTCGAGGCCGAGGCCACCACGCCCGGGCTGGCCACCCGCCTCGCGGAGGAGGGCATCGAGCTCGCGGACGGGCAGGTCACCGAGGTCTGTCTCGCCCTCGACACCTGGCTGGAGGGCGCCACCCGCCACCTCGGGCAGGGTGTGGTCGTCCTCGTGGACTACGCCGACGAGCCGGCTGAGCTCCATGGCCCCGCCCGCCCGAGCGGCACGCTGCGAGCCTTCGCCCGCCACGCCGTCGGCGGCGACCCGTTCCGCCACGTGGGCCGCCAGGATCTGACAGCCACCGTGGACCTGGCCGCGGTCCGCACCGCTGCCGCCCGCGCCGGCCTCTCGGCCGTGGGCGAGACCACCCAGGCGGAGCTCCTCGCGCGGGCCGGCACCGCCGAGCTGACGGGGACCTACCTCCGGCGGCCGGGCGCCACGATCGAGGACGCCCTCCTGCTCCGGTCGGCCCTCGCCCGCCTCCTCGACCCGCGCGGGATGGGCGGGTTCCGTGTCCTCGTCATCGGCCGGGGCATGCCCGCCGGGCTCGCACTCCCACTGCTCGAGCGCCTCCGGCGCCCCTGAACGGAATGGCGCGGCGGCCCGTTTCCGCACGCGGCAACGGGGCAGATGGGGATGGACCGCCGGGCGCGATGGCACCCGCGACCATGAACGGCATGACCGGGGCCCGCGCGGCCGGCCGCGCGGAGACGGTCCCCGGTGACACCTCGCGCCTCCAGCCGTCCGGGTGGCGCAACTCGTCGTGCCGGGCGCCGGCGTGTGACGCGCGGGCGACGACCCTCTGCCCGCACCTCCGCGCGACGTGGAGCTACTTGGCCCTGGCGATCACCTTGACGGCATCCGCCGGCGTTCCCGCTGCGGAGGTCGCCCTGACCAGGTATGCCACCGAGGACGCGCTCGACGTTCCGCGCGTCACCACCACCTTGAGCGTGCAGGAGCTCCGCGCGGCGATGAACCCGGTCGAGTAGGTCCCGGCCTTCACCGCCGCGGTCACGTTCGTCGCGCCGCGGTAGTACGTGACCGAGTAGCCCCTGGCCGAACCCGTGCCCGTGATCGTGAAGGCGGCCGCCATGAGGCCGTCGTTCTGGAAGTTCGCGTAGTAGGTCACGGAGTGGCTCCTGGACACGTACTGCGTGCGCGACTCGCCTGCGCCCGTGGCGCTGTAGATGGCGTTGCCGCTCCACGGGCCGGTGGAGGCGGTTCCGATGCGGGCGTCCGGCAGCTTGAGCGCGTAGCCCGCGATGGAACGCGCCATCGTGTCACCGCCCGCGCTGGTGAAGCTGCCCGAGGCGTAGACCTTGCTCCTGAACGGCGCGAGCGCGGTCGAGTTGCCGATGTACGGGCCGTTGCCTGCCCCGTTCGACCCGATCGGACGCCAGGTGGTCCCGTCGAAGTACGCGATGTCATCGGCCGTGGCGACCCCGTTGGCGTTCTGGAACGAGCCGGCGGCGAACAGGAGCGGGCCCGACGTTGTCAGGGCGTTGATGAACGTGGTGGTCGTGAACCAGCCATTGGTACCCGCGGAGTTGGAGCCCACGGCGCTCCACGCGGAGCCGTTCCACCTCGCCACGTGATCGGCGTTCGCGATGCCCGCCACGTCCACGGAGTCCGTGCCGATGTAGACGTCGGTGCCGCTGGCCGCGAGGCCGCGCACGAAACTGTCCACGGCGCCGCCGCCCGTTCCGCCTCCGGCACCCATCGCATGCCAGGTGCCGTCATAGGCCGCGACGTGGTCGGCCGCAAGGATCCCGTCAACATTGATGAACCCTCCTCCGGCGTAGAGGGTCCCGTTGCTGTCGGCCGTCAGGGCGTAGACGGCGCCGCCGATGTCGTCGCTCTTGTCCACCGTTGCGGACGACGCACCGGTGGTCATGTCGCAGGCGAGCAGGTAGTCCGCGGCCACGAGCCCCGCACCGTTCTGGAAGGCGCCGCCCACGTACAGCGTGTTTCCGATGACCTGGAGCGCCATGACGTTGCCGCCGAACGCGGGCCCCGTGGCGTTGCAGAAGGGCCCCCACGCAACCCCGTCCCAGACGGCGAGGAAGTCCGCGTTCGCGTCGCCGCCGGCGTTGGTGAAGGTGCCACCTGCGTAGACCTTGCCGGCGTGATAGGCGATCGCGAGGACGCTGCCGTTGCCGATCCCGGTTCCGAGGGCGCCCCACGCGCTCCCATTCCAGGTTGCGATCTGGTTCGCGTTGGTGTTGCCGCCTGCCGTCGTGAAGTTGCCCCCGACGAGGAGGAGCCCCGGTTCATCGGCATTGAGCGCATAGACGGTCCCGTCGAGGGACGGCGTCGTGGCCGTCGCCCCGTGCCCCAGGTGGTCCCAGCCGCCCGGGCCGATCGCCGCCACCCCCGGGACGAAGGAGAGCAGCGCCGAAACGGCGAGCATCGGAACGAGGGCTGCGCGACGCATGGCCGACTCCTTCGTGTGCGGGAGCGTGAGATTAGGCGCCCGGCATCCCGTCGTCAATGCGCTGTCGATGGGGGTGTCGATGGGGGGTTCGGGCGCAGCCGGCGGACGGCGATCCCCGTCGCGTTCCTCGTGGTGCTCCCGGTCGCGATCGGCGGCCGGACGGGGTACCAAGCGGGGCCTGGGCCGGGGTGCAGATCGCCGCGGGGACGGCCTGCGTCCGGATCGGGTTCGCGCAAACGCCCTGCTGCGGCCGCGCCGGTCGCGCCATACTCCCGCCATGAAGCTGCATCCGAACCCACCCCGCATGGTCACGGTCGTGCTGGCCGTGGCGCTTGGAATCCTCGGCGTGGCGCTCGCCTGGCCGGTGGCGCCCCTCGTGACCGTCCTCGGCCCGATCACCGACACCGTCAAGGGTTTCGGCGTCACCATGGACCAGGCCACGGGCTTCCTGTGCCTGCTCGCCTCGTCCGGCCTGCTGGTCGCAGGCTCCCTCCTGCCGGGGATCTAGGTGTGAACAAGCGCAGCAACTTCGCCCCCACCGCCCGCACGATCATCGTGGCGCTGGTCCTCATGGTGATCGGCCTGCTCGGCAGCCAGGGCATCGTGTTCCCCCAGCAGGCAGGCGTGCTGGCCTTCGTGCTGGCCATCGTGCTCCTGCTCGTGGGGATGGTCCTCCCCCAGATCTGACGGCCCGACAAGGGCGCCCGGCCCGTCTCGGGGAGGCCATCGGGACGGATTCCGCGCCCGCCGCCGCTGCTAGAATGGCCCCGCCTGTGCCACCCCGAGTGCCACGGGAAGCGCACGCAATACACCACAATCGTCGAACGCGGACCTGCGAGTGCACCGCCGGTCCCCTTCGATCTCGAGGGCCACGTGACCGGGATCTGGTACGTCGTCGGGTTCGTCTTCGCCGGCACCCTGTTCGTCTTCGGCACGATCGGGCTTGCCTGGCTGATCTCCCACCGAACCCGCGGTGATGAGCACAAGGGCTACCCGTACGAGTCGGGCATCGACACCTTCGGCGACCCCCACGCCCGGTTCGGCATCTCGTTCTACATCTACGCCCTGATGTTCGTGGCCTTCGATATCGAGGTCGTGTTCATCTACCTGTGGGCGCTGATCTTCCAGGACCTGCTGCTGGGCGGTCTCGTGAGCATGCTGATCTTCGTCGGCATCCTGCTCCTGGGCCTTGCGTACGCCTGGCGCAAGGGGGTGCTGACGTGGCGATGACCCAGGACGGCCGCGAGGCCTCCCTCCCCGACGCCGTCGCGGCGAACGTGTCCCCCGCCGCGGACGACACGGCCCTGGTGCCCGCCGGCGAGCGTGCGGTGGGCTCCCCGATCGTCGTGCCCAACACCCTCTGGACCTCGGGCCGCGAAGGCGCCTACCCCACCGGCTCCTCCTCGTACCTCCACCTTGCGAGCCTTGAGGGCTCGGACCTGATGCTCAAGGACGACGCCCGCTGGGGCGCCCTCGAGGTCATCCCCACCAAGGCCGACATCGTCGTAGACCTGATCCGCATGAACAGCCTCTGGCCGCTCCTCTCGGGCCTCGCCTGCTGCGCGATCGAGATGATGTCCGCGGCGACGTCCAAGAACGACATGGACCGCTGGGGCATGTTCCCGTTCCGCGCCAGCCCCCGCCAGGCGGACGTGCTGATCGTCGCGGGCACCCTGACCACCAAGATGGCCGGCCCCCTGGTCCGCCTCTGGGAGCAGATGCCGGAGCCCAAGTGGTGCGTCGCGATGGGTGACTGCACCTGCTCGGGCGGCCGCTACAAGCGCTCCTACTCCACCATCGAGGGCATCGACCGCGTCATGCCGGTGGACGTCTACATCCCGGGCTGCCCGCCGCGGCCCGAGGGCCTCATCTACGGGATGATGAAGCTCGGCCAGCTCGTCAAGGAGCGGCGCGGCCACTGGGACGAGCATGTCATCGCCCCCAACGTGCCCACGGACGTCTGAGCATGGACCGTCTTCTGCGCAAGCGCCTCGAGACCCGCTTCGACGGGAAGCTGCTCGGACCCGTCCGCCAGCGCCACGACGAGACCGAGATCCACGTCGGCACGGCCGACCTGGTCGAGATCATGAACGCCCTCCACGACGAGGCGGATCTCAAGTTCGAGATCCTCGCGGACCTCGCGGGCGTGGACACCGGCGACCAGATGCAGGTGACCTACCACCTCTGGTCCGAGATGACCCCGGACTGGCTGCGCGTGATCGCGGACGGCCTGCCGCGCGACAACCCGCGCATCCCCTCGCTGACCGGCCTGTGGCCCGGCGCGGAGTGGATGGAGCGCGAGACCTACGACATGTTCGGGATCATCTTCGAGGGCAACCGCGACCTGCGGCGCATCTACATGCCGCCCGATTACGCGAGCTTCCCGCTCCGCAAGGACTTCTACCTCGCCGACGACGCGGCCCGCTCCCCGGGCGGCGGCGTGCGCCACATGGAGCAGACCCACGTGCCGGCACAGGCGTCGCCGAACGCGGTCCGCCGGACGGTGAAGACCCGATGACCGCCTCGAACCACCACCAGCCGCATCTCTCCTCGGATGACCCGAGGATCATGCTCGATGGCGAGATCGGGCAGTTCGAGTCCGTCCCGCCGTACCCGCCGCGCACCGAGCGCGAGGCCGAGTTCTACAGCCTCCGCGACGGCGAGATGTTCCTCAACATGGGGCCCCAGCACCCGTCCACCCACGGCGTGCTCCGGGTGGTCCTCAAGATCAACGGCGAGCGGGTCGTGGATCTGGACCCGGTGCTCGGCTACCTGCACCGCGGCGTCGAGAAGCTGTGCGAGAACAGCGACTACCACCACATCATCAGCCAGGTCGATCCGCTCGAGTACGTGAGCTCGCTGTTCACCGAGTGGGCGCCGGTCATGGCCTTCGAGAAGCTGCTCGACGTCACGGTCCCGCGCCGCGCGGAGTACATCCGCGTGCTCACCGGCGAGCTCCTCCGGGTCTCGAGCCACGCGCTCTACCAGGGCTGGATGGCGCTCGACCTCGGCGGCCTCGCCCCCATCCTGTACAGCTTCATCGAGCGCGACGAGATCGTGGAGATGCTGGCCGCCATCACCGGCCAGCGGATGCTGTTCAACTACTTCCGCATCGGCGGCGTGAACGGCGACCTCAACCATGAGTTCATGAGCCGCCTCGGCGACTGGATGAGCCGCGCCCTCAAGGAGCACGAGACCAACATCGGGCTTCTCAACGAGAACGAGATCTTCGTCCGGCGCATGCGCGGCATCGGCCGCGTGGACCGCGACATGGCGCTCAAGATGGCCGTCACCGGCCCCAACATCCGGGCTGCCGGCGTCCCGTTCGACGTCCGCCGCGCACACCCGTACAGCGTCTACCCGGAGCTTGACTTCAACATCCCCGTCCGCGGCAGCAACGGCGGCGGCGACTCGCTCGACCGCTACCTGCTCCGCCTCGACGAGGTGCGCGAGAGCCTCAAGATCATCGACCAGTGCCTCCACAACATGCCCGACGGGCCGATCATGGCGCGCCTGCCGCGCCTGCTCCGCCCGCGTCCGGGCCGGGCCTGGGCGGCCGTGGAGGCCCCGCGCGGCCTGTACGGGACCTACGCCATCTCCGACGGCACCGACCAGCCGTTCCGGATGAAGATCCACGACCCCTCGTTCGTGAACATGCAGCTGGTCGGACAGCTCATGAAGAACAACCTGATCGCGGACACGATGGCCGTCATGGCCTCGCTCGACCCGGTCATGGGTGGCATCGACAAGTAAGGCCCGACGATGACAACCGTCTCCCGCTCCTGGGGCAACATGACGACCACCGGCAAGGTGGTCGTGCCGCTGCTGCTCCTCGTCCTCGTCCTGGGGCCCATCGCCACCGTGGCCATCGGCTCGTGGATCGGCCCGTGGATCGTGGGCCTCGCCTCGGCGAACCTGCCGATCGTGCGGTTCCTGGTGGCGGTGACCGGCGTGCTGCTGTTCAGCATCCCGACCGCGTTCATCATCATCTACATGGAGTTGAAGGTGATCGCCTTCATGAACCTCCGTGTGGGTCCGGACCGGGTGGGCCCGGCGGGCGCCGCCCACTCCGTGGTGGCCGGCCTCAAGGTGCTCTCCAAGGAGGACTTCAGCCCCAACGCCGCGGACCGCACGGTCTTCACGTGGGCGCCGGTGCTGGTCTTCCTCACCAGCGTCATGACCTTCCTGATCCTGCCCTTCGGGCCGGACCTCGTGGGCATGAAGCTCAACATCGGCGTCCTGTACCTGTTCTCGATCGGCGGCATGACCGTCGTGGGCCTGCTGCTCGCGGGCTGGTCGAGCTTCAACAAGTACTCGCTGCTGGGCGGCCTCCGCGCGGCGGCGCAGGTCGTCTCCTACGAGATCCCGCTCACGCTCTCGGTCGTCGGCCTGATCCTGCTGGCCGGCACGATGAACGTCTACACGCTGGGGCTGCAGCAGTCCGGCTGGTTCACCAACTGGTACGTCTTCCGCCAGCCGCTGGGCGCGCTGATCTTCTTCATCGCCTCCATCGCCGAGGCCAACCGGACCCCGTTCGACCTGACCGAGGCGGACTCCGAGATCGTGGCGGGCTTCGCCACCGAGTACTCGGGCATGCGCTTCGGCTTCCTGTTCTTCGCCGAGTACGTGAACGTGTTCCTCGTCTCGGCCCTGATCACGACCTTCTTCTTCGGGGCCTGGAACGCGCCGGTGGACATCAACGCGATCCTCGGCTTCTTCAACATCGCCCCGATCACGATCTCGTTCGAGCTGGGCACCCTGGGCATCGCGCTCCTGATCGCGATCGCGGTCCTGCCGCTCATCCTCACGCTCGCCCTGGCGGCGCCCTTCTACTTCGGCAAGACGCAGCGGCCGGCCTGGCAGGCCCTGGTGATCGGCTTCATCCTGTTCAACCTCGTGGGCATCGGCATCCTGGGCCTGATCGCCTACGTGAACGTCCCGTGGATCGCCGGCATCACCTGGTTCTTCCTCAAGGCGTTCGCCTTCGTCTTCGTCTTCGTGTGGATGCGCGGAACCTTCCCGCGCGTGCGCATCGACCAGCTGATGGGCTTCGCGTGGAAGTGGCTCCTGCCGGCCGCGCTGCTCAACCTGTTCGTCACCGCGGCGGCGATCATCGTCGTCAAGAGCCTGTGAGCGTCCGATGACCACGATCCCCGGCATGGGCCTCGTCCGAGGGATGGGGCTCACCCTGACCCGGTTCTTCCAGCCCAAGGCCACCATCAAGTGGCCCGAGGAGCAGGCCGACGTCGCGCCCAAGTTCCGCGGCCGGCTGCAGCTTCTCTACGATGAGTACGGCACGCTCAAGTGCGAGACGTGCTTCCAGTGCGCCCAGGCCTGCCCCATCGAGTGCATCGACATGGGCGGCGTGGACACCCGCGGCCGCTTCCACGTCCACTGGGGTCCGCCCGAGACGTACGGTGAGCGCCGCGAGGAGTCCGCGGTCCGGCGGTCCGGTCGTCCGGTCGCGGACACGGCGTTCACCCACTTCGAGGGGATCGACCTGCTGGCGCTCGACGTGATCCTCGACGCTCACGATCACGACCCGCGCGAGATGCTGGCGATCCTCGAGGAGACGCAGGCCGCTTACGGCTACCTGCCCGTCGCCGCGCTCAAGCACATCTCCCGCACGACGGGCGCCTGGTACGCCCAGATCTACGGCACCGCCAGCTACTACCGCCACCTGCGCTTCGAACCGCCGGCGGCCGCGGGCGTGCCCGAGGCGGGTCAGGCCCAGATCGCCGCGGAGGCCGCGTTCACCACGCGCCTCGACGCCGCGCTCGGCATCGGGGGGCAGGTCCGATGAGCTTCCTCGCCACCCCGTCCGGCTGGACCAGGGTCCTCACCGGTCGCGCCGACGCCATTGCGACAGGGCCGGCCGATCTCGATGCCGCCGTCCGCGCGGGCGCCTTCGAGGGCCTCAAGAAGGCCGTCCACGACGGCGCCACCCTGACCACGGCCACCGTGGGCGAGGCGGGCCTCGGGGGCCGCACCGGTGCCGGGTTCTCCGCAGCCGACAAGTGGCGTGCGGTCGCGGGCTCCGGCGCTGCGCAGCGCTACGTCATCGCCAACGGCTACGGTGCCGACCCGTCCGTCCACACGGACGCCGCCCTCCTCGCCGCCGATCCCTACGCCGTCATCGAGGGCCTGGCCATCGCCGCCTTCGCGACCGGTGCCAGCGAGGCGATCCTCGTCGTCCGCGGCGAGAACGATGCGCTGGTCCGCATGCTCGAAGGTGCCGTTGGGGCCGCCGAGGAGGCGGGCTTCATCGGCGACGACGTCCTCAACACCGGCCACCGCATCACGGTCACGGTCCGCGGCCTGCAGGGCTCGTACATGCTCGGCGAGCAGACCGTCCTGGTCAAGGCGCTCGAGGGCAAGCGCGGCCAGCCCGACCAGGTGCCGCCGCACCCGACCGAGCGCGGGCTGTTCGACAAGCCCACCGTCGTCCACAACGTCCAGACCCTGGCCGCGGTCCCGTGGATCGTGCGCGAGGGCGCGGATGCCTACCGCAGCGCCGGGCGCAACGGCGCCGCCGGGACGATGCTCGTGCAGCTCCGCGGCCCCCTGGGCGGCGGCGTCGCCGAGGTCCCGATGGGCGTCCCGCTCGCCGAGCTCGTGCAGCTCGCGGGCGGCACCGGCAGCCGGGGCCTCAAGGCCGTCCTCGTGGGCGGCTCGACCGGCGGCCTCCTGCCGGCCGGCGCGCTCGACACCCCGTTCGAGCCCGCCGCGCTCGCGGCCGCGGGCGCCACGATCGGCTCCGGGTCGGTCACGCTGGCCGACGACCGGACCTGCGTCGTGGACCTCGCCCGCCTGCTCACCCGCTTCGCCGCCGACTCCGCGTGCGGCAAGTCCATCCCGTGCCGCATCGGCCTCCGCCGTCTCTCCGAGATCGGTGACCGCATCGCCGCCGGCACCCCGCGCCTCAACGACGCGGCCCTGATCGAGGACCTCTCCCACGACATCGCGGCCTCCGCGTTGTGCGAGCACGAGCGCCTGGCCACGCTGGCGTTCACGAGCGGGGTGCGCTACTTCCGCTCCGAGATCGACGACCACCTCCTCCGCTCCACCTGTCCGGCCGGCGTCTGCACGCCGATCGCGGTGGGTGCGGCAGCCCAGGGATCCCGCTGATGGCCGACCTGATCACGCGCCCCGACGACCCGTTCCTCAAGAACCGCGAAGTCCGCCCGGACACCCCCGCGGTCCTCGACACGATCACGCCGCGCGAGGACACCCTCGCCGAGCGGTTGATCACCACCCAGTCGCCGCAGCGCCCGCAGAGCACGCCCCGCATCCGCCTCGAGGTGGACGGCCGGCTCATCGAGGGCTTCGAGGGCCAGACGATCCTCGAGGTCTGCCGCGACAACGACATCGAGATCCCGACGCTCTGCTACGAGCCCAAGCTGCCGGGCTTCGGCGCCTGCCGCATGTGCGTCGTCGAGGTCGAGGGCGAGGCCGTTCCGCCGATCTCCTGCTCGCGCCTTGCCGAGCCGGACATGAAGGTCCAGACCCAGACCGACGAGCTGCGCCGGATCCGCAGGACCAACCTCGAGCTGATCTTCTCGGACCACAACGCGTACTGCCTGCCGCCGTGCCAGAACAAGTGCCCGAGCCACATCGACATCCCGGGCTTCCTGCGGGCCAACGCCGAGGCCAACTGGCGCGAATCGGTGCGGATCTTCAAGCGCACGATCCCGTTCCCCAGCGTCCTGGGCCGCGTCTGCCCCGCCCCGTGCGAGGAGCACTGCCGCCGCGACGAGGTGGATGAGGCCATCGCGATCCGCGACAGCCACCGCTACGCGGGCGACCAGGTCCTGCGCGCGATGCGCGACGAGAACGTGGACCCGCCGCTCCCGTTCGAGAAGCAGGCCCCGTCCGGCCGTCGCGCCGCCGTCATCGGCTCGGGCCCGTCGGGCATGAGCGCCGCGTTCTACCTCCTGCTCGCCGGTCACGAGGTGACCATCTTCGAGAAGGACCCGGCGCCCGGCGGCATGCTCCGCTATGGCATCCCGCAGTACCGGCTGCCCAAGGTCGAGGTGCTCGAGGCCGACTACGAGGCCGTCACCCGCCTCGGCGGCCGGATGCGCTGCAACCAGGAGCTGGGCAAGGACTTCACCGTCGAGGACCTGCAGAACCAGGGCTTCGATGCGGTCGTCATCGCCATCGGCTGCTACGACACCAACAAGCTGGGCATCCCCGACGAGGACGCCGACGGCGTCATCGACGGCCTGGACTACCTGCGCACCGCCACCCTCGGCCTGCCCTACCCGGGCCACGACAAGGCCCGCGTGGTGGTGGTCGGCGGCGGCTTCTCCGCCATGGACTGCGTCCGCACCTCCGTCCGCCAGGGCAGCCCCGAGGTCACGCTGGTCTACCGGCGCGACATGAAGGACATGCCGGCGTCGTCGGAGGTCCACGAGGCCCTCGAGGAGGGTGTCGTCGCCATCTTCCAGGCCGGCCCGACCCGCGTGATCAAGGACGAGGCCACCGGCAAGGTGACCGGCATCGAGTTCATCCGGATGGCGCTCGGCGCTCCGGATGCCTCCGGCCGGCGCCGCCCGGAGCCTGCCCCCGGCACCGAGTTCATCATCCCCTGCGACCGCGTCATGCTCGCGATCGGCCAGGGCCCCGACCTCCGCTGGCTGGGCAACGGGACCGCGGGCATCACGGCCACCAAGAACAAGCGCCTCGCGGCCGACGCGGTCACCTTCGAGACCGGCCGCCCGGGCGTCTTCGGAGCCGGTGACGTGCGCGTCGGCGCCGCGACCGTGGTCCAGGCCATCGCCGAGGGCCGGCGCGCCGCGTACGCGGTGGACGCCTACCTCAAGGGCAACGACCTCTCAACCATCCGGACCCGCCAGACGCTGGCCGAGCCGCAGCCCGAGTTCCTCTCGATCGTGCCGTTCACCGGTGAGATCAAGGAGCCGCGCTACCGCCTCAAGGCCCTCGAGCTCGAGGTCGCCAAGACCAGCTACATCGAGTACGAGATCCCGTACACGCGCGACGAGGCGGTCAAGGAGTCCACCCGCTGCCTCCAGTGCACCTGCGAGGCCGTCGGGTTCTGCGACCTGCGCCGCCTCGGCATCGAGTACGGCACGACGCTGCGGAGCCTCGACAAGGGCTACCACCAGGGCGCCGGCTACCGCTCGGTCACCGAGAACCGGTTCACGGGCGTCAACCACGACTACGTCCGCGACGACTCGCACGCGTTCATCCTGCGGGAGCCCTCCCGCTGCATCGACTGCGGCCGCTGCGCCAACGTCTGCTCCGAGGTGGTGGGCGCGGCCTGCTACGACTTCATGCGGATCGGCTTCGACACCCTGGTGACGACACCGCTCGACATGAGCCTCAACGACACGCCGTGCGTGTCCTGCGGCCGCTGTGCCGAGACGTGCCCCACGGGCGCGCTGATGCCCAAGCCGCGCGTGCTCCAGAAGTACGAGGTCGACGAGTCACGCTGCATCCTGTGCGGCATCTGCGTCGACGCCTGTCCATACGATGCCGTTCGCGACAGCGACCAGTTCGAGCTCGCCCACGTCAGCCGCGAGGAGCCGCTGATCGACCTGCTCGCCCTGGCCTCTGTCGAGCGCGAGACGGAGATCAGCTACATCCGCCGTGAGCGGGACTGGGCGGAGCGTGCCCGGGCCGAAGGTCGCCTGATCGACCAGAGCCGCATGCTCCCCGTCCTCCCCGCCTCGCTCGCCGGTGGCAACGGGCACGCGCCCGTCCAAGAGCGTTGAAGAGGGAAGCGTGACGCTGCCGGAGACGATCCCGCTGCTCGGGTTCGGGTGGGACGACCTGCTGTTCATGATCTTCGCGGCCATCATGGTCGGGTCGGCCCTGCTGGTCGTGATCATGAAGGACATCATCCGCAGCGGCCTGGCGATGATCATCGCCTTCGCCGCCTTGGCCGGCATCTACGTGCTGGCCGGGGCGCCGGTCGTGGGCGCCGCCCAGGTGCTGGTCTACATCGGTGCGATCAGCGTCCTGGTCCTGTTCGCGATCATGCTCACCCAGACCAAGAACGCCCCCCGGTCGCTGGTCTTCCAGACCCAGGCCTTCCCGGCGGCCATCGCCTCGGCGGTGCTCGCCATCCTGATCGCGGTCGTGGTCGCCTCCACGGACTGGGGCGAGTCGGCAACCCGCATCTGGACCGACACCCGCGACGTGGCGGGCCGCCTGTTCGACGGCTTCGTCCTCCCCTTCGAGGTGGTCTCGGTCCTGCTGCTCGGGGCCGTGATCGGCAGCGTCTACCTGGCCAAGCGCGAGCGCGGGGAGGAGAACTGATGCTCTCGATCCTCAACGGCCTCTCGCAGAGCCTCGACGCCTACCTGGTCCTGTCCGGGGTCCTGTTCGCGATCGGCTCGTTCGGCTTCCTTGCCCGCCGCAACGCGATCAGCATGCTGATGTCCATCGAGCTGATGCTCAACGCGGTCAACCTCGCGGTCATCTCGTTCGGCGCGTTCAACCTCAAGCTCTCGGTGGATGCATCGGTGATCGCGCTGATCGTCATGGCGGCCGCGGCCGCCGAGGCGACGATCGGCCTGGCCATCGTGATCGCGATCTACCGCAACAAGAAGACGCCGCTCGTCGACGAGTACGACGCGATGCGGCAGTAGGCGGCGATCGAGATGCACCCCCTCCTGAGCCACATCTTCGCGGCCGAGACCGCCGCGACGCCGGTCTACGCCGCCGACCCGGGCATCTACGGGCTCCTGATCCCGCTGATCCCGCTGCTGCCCATCCTCGGCTTCGCCTTCTCGGCGCTCTTCGGGCGCCGGCTCCAGGCGAAGTTCGGGCGCTGGGCGTCCGAGATCGTCCCGGTCGGGCTGATCATCGCGGTCTGGGTGATCGCGATGGCGGTCGTCGTGCCGGCCCTCGGCCATGCGGAGCCCTTCGGCGAGAAGGGTCTCGACGTCAAGCTCTGGACCTGGATCCCGGCCGGCGGCTTCACCGTGGACCTCGGCTTCCACGTCGATGCCCTGACGGCGGCCCTCCTGATCGTGGTGACCACGATCGGCATGCTCGTGCACATCTACTCGATCGGGTACATGGCCCACGACAAGGCCACGTGGCGGTTCTTCGCCTACCTGAACCTGTTCATGTTCTCGATGCTCATCCTGGTCCTCGCCAACAGCTGGCTGCTCGTGTTCGGCGGCTGGGAGCTGGTGGGCCTCTCGAGCTACAGCCTCATCGGCTTCTGGTACCACAAGCGCTCCGCGGCCCTCGCGGCCAAGAAGGCGTTCATCGTCAACCGCGTCGGCGACGTCGGGTTCGCGCTGGGGATCATGGCGATCTTCGTCAACACCGGCACGATGAACATCCAGGAGTCGCTGGCCAAGCTCGTCGAACCGGGCGCGGAGCTCACGATCCCGATCACGGTGATCGCCCTGCTGGTCTTCTGTGGCGCGATGGGCAAGTCCGCCCAGTTCCCGCTCCACGTCTGGCTTCCCGACGCGATGGAGGGCCCCACCCCGGTTTCCGCCCTCATCCACGCGGCCACCATGGTGAACGCCGGCGTGTACCTCGTCGCCCGCTCCAACGTGCTGTTCGCCAGTGCCCACGACGCGATGGTCGTCGTGGCCGCGATCGGCATCTTCACCGCGATCCTCGCGGCGTCCATCGCCTTCACCCAGACCGACATCAAGCGCGTGCTCGCGTTCTCCACGCTCAGCCAGCTGGGCTACATGTTCGCGGCCCTCGGCGTCGGCGCCTGGACGGCGGCGATCTTCCACCTCATGACCCACGGCTTCTTCAAGGGCCTGCTGTTCCTGGGCTCCGGCTCCGTGATCCACGCGGTCCACGACGAGCAGGACATGAACCGGATGGGTGCTCTCGCCCGGAAGATCCCGATCACCCATGCGACCATGCTCATCGGCACGATCGCGATCGCGGGCATCCCGCCGCTCGCGGGCTTCTTCTCCAAGGACGAGATCCTCGGTGAAGCGTTCAAGAACCAGTTCTACTGGGTCTGGGCGATCGGCGTGGTCGTCGCGGTCATGACCGCGTTCTACATGTGGCGCCTCATGGGCAAGACCTTCTACGGCACGTCGCGGGTCGATCCGCACGTGGAGCCCAGGATCCACGAGTCCGCCTGGCAGATGACCCTGCCGCTGATCCTGCTCGCGATCCCGTCCCTGCTGCTCGGCCTCGTGCTCGGCGGCGGCACCTTCCTCGGCCAGGAGAGCCTGATCGGGGGCTGGCTCAAGCCGGTCTTCGAGGAGTCCGAGGTGATCATGGGCCGCACCCCGCCGCCCTTCGAGCTCTTCGGCATCGACGGCTTCCTCGTCATCCTCTCGGTCGCCGCGGCCCTCGCCGGCCTGCTCTCCGCGATCTACCTGTTCGGGATCGGCCGGCGCCCGGTGCAGCAGGCCAAGGTCGATGCCATCAGCAACGCCAACGGCGCGACCAGGTTCCTCTACCGGGCCTCGCTCAACAAGTGGTGGTTCGACGAGCTCAACGACCTGCTGTTCATCCGCGTCGGCGGGCGCGTCGCCGCCTTCCTGTGGTGGTTCGACCGCACGATCGTGGACGGCACCGTCAACGGCATCGGCACCCTGACCAAGGACGCCGGCGGCGGGTTGCGGCAGATCCAGACCGGACGCGTGCAGAACTACGCGCTCGGTATCGCCATCGGCCTGCTCGTCATGGCGGGCTCCTTCCTCCTGATCGTGGGGCAGCCTCGATGACCGCGTTCAACGGGCTCCCGCTCGTGACCCTCGTGACCTTCATCCCGCTGCTCGGTGCGCTCGTGGTGGCGTTCACGCCCTCGAGCCGCCCGAACCTCGCGCGCTACCTCGCCCTGGGCTTCGCGCTCGTGGCCTGGGTCGCCTCGCTGATCCTGCTCGTGAGCTTCTCGTCCGGCGCCGACGGCTTCCAGTTCAAGGAGTCCGTGGCCTGGATCCCGATGTTCGGGATCAACTACGCCGTCGGCGTGGACGGCCTGTCCATGGTCCTGGTGGTCCTGACCACCACGCTGACCTGGATCAGCATCCTCGCCTCGTTCAGCCCGATCCAGACGCGGGTCAAGGAGTACATGGCCTCCTTCCTGATCCTGGAAGTGGGCATGATCGGCGTGTTCGTCGCCATGGACCTGTTCCTGTTCTACATCTTCTGGGAGCTGGTCCTGGTCCCGATGTACCTGATCATCGGCATCTGGGGCGGCAAGAACCGCA
>JBAXFC010000024.1:0-15987 GCA_037140135.1 Chloroflexota bacterium | reverse complement strand
CGCCCCCGTAGCTCAGTGGATAGAGCGCAGCCGTCCTAAGGCTGGCGTCGGCGGTTCGAATCCGTCCGGGGGCGCCAGAAGCAAACTGTCCGAGGCCGACAAGAGCGGCCGCACGGCCGCGACTGGCTCGATCTCGTACTCGCCGCCCCCGGTCGGTTTGATCCGCTCACCCAGCGTCGTCATGAGCTCGCGGAGCTGTTCGGGGCTTGCGCGGTGGGTCGCGGCACGCAGCGACTCGGCGACAGACGCCACGGCGTCGAGTGGCGCCAGCGTGATCTCCGACGTCGTCTCGTGGACCCTCGCCCGGAACTCGGAATGCCCGATGCCGCCGCACGCGAGCCGCCGCTTGAGGAGATGGGGGTGCAGTCCCAGGCGGGCTTGCCGCTCATCGGAGGCGCTGCGGGAGCGGGAGGGCAGAGAACGGCGGAAGAAGCACACTGCCTCCGGCCTGTGGAGGCCGGAACGGCGCGCGAGGCCGGCCGCTCTGGCGGACCAGAACGGATTGTCCAGCAAGGGCATCTCAGCGCAGGCATCCTGTGATGCGACGCCATTGACGTTGCCTGGGGGTGGCGCGAGCTTGAGGAGTGAACGTGAACAAGGTTGGCTGCATCGGAGTCGGCAACATCGGCTACCACTTGGCCGCGAACCTGCTGCGTGGCGGCTACCCGGTGACCGTGCACGACCTCAATCGGACGGCCGCTGAGCCACTGCTCGCACTGGGTGCCACATGGGCCGACTCGCCGGCCGAGGTGGCTCGCGCCTGCCAGGTGGTCATCACCTGCCTTCCCTCGGTTGCCGCCGTGAATGTCGTGGTCTCCGGGGACGACGGCATCGTGCACGGGTTCGCGCCCGGGGGCGTCTGGATCGAGATGAGCACCAATGACGGCCATGAGGTCCAGCGACTCGCCGGCTTGCTGGCCGAGCGCGGTGTGGACACGCTGGAGGCTCCCGTCACCGGCGGCTGCCACAACGCCTCCTCCGGCACGATCACGATCATCGTGGGAGGCAAGGAGGACGTCTTCGAGGCCCACAGGGACATCCTCGAGACGGTGGGCGGTCGCGTGTTCCACGTGGGCCCGCTGGGCAGCGCTTCAATCCTCAAGGTCATCACCAACATGCTCGCCTTCATCCACATCGCCGCCTCGGCGGAGGCGTTCATGCTGGCGAAGCGATCCGGTATCGACCTGAGGATGGCCTGGGAGGTCCTGCGGGCCAGCTCGGGCAACAGCTTCATCCTCGAGACCGAGAGCACCACCATCCTGGGCGGCAGCTACGACGTCGGGTTCAGCTTCGACCTGTGTCTCAAGGACATGGGGCTTGCCCTGCAGGTGGGCCGCGAGCGCGATGTGCCCCTCGACATCGCCGGCACCGTGGAGCAGCTGTTCATTCGTGGCAAGGCGCGCTACGGCGGGCAGGCGGAGTACGCAATGGTCGCCAAGCTGCTCGAGGAGGCCTGCGGGACCGATCTGCGGGCGCCGGGCTTCCCCACGAGTCTCGAGGAGTACCTGGAGCGCATGCCGCGTGCCGTGGTGCCTCCGCCGCTGTGATGTCACCTTCCCGCTCAGGACCTCGTGCGGCGTGATCCCCCCGAGGTGGTGGGGCCCGGGGACGAGGTAGCGCTCCTGCCGGGCGGCGTCCTGCCCCCAGGACTGCCACCAGGACTGCCACCAGGGAGGGCGGCCGCTGCGCAACGTGACCCGTACCGGGAGACGGTCGACCAGGACCCGTCGCTCGATGCCTCGGAGATCGACAGGCGGCTGCGGGCCTCGCCGGAGGATGGCGACATCGCGATCGGGGGGTGACGCTCGCCGCCGAGGCGGCCGGCCCGGTTCCCTGCGCGGTCCTACTGGGAGAGCTGGTTGAACGTGTTCAGCGCGTAGAGGAACTCGAAGGCCAGCCCCTGCAGGTGGTCCAGGTCCACGTACATCGGGGTCTTCTGCACGTAGTAGCTGAACGGCGACACCACCTGGATGCTGTGCGCCGGAATCAGGTAGGCGTCGCGGATCCTGGCCGGGTAGGCGGCAAGCAGCTTCGCGTAGTTGTTCGGCGTCACGACCGAGTCCGTGTCCAGGCTGATGATGCTCACCGACTTGTCGGGCAGCGCGGAGAGGTCCACGTCGGCGGCGTGCAGCGCGGCATCGAGCTGCGCCTGCCCGGTGCTGGTCAGGATCGTCGGGCTGACGAGGGAGTTGACGCTGTTCCCCCAGGCGAGCACGAGGTCCGCCGGGTACGTGGATCCGTTCGCCGACTTGCGCATGGCGCTTGCGAGCAGCGACGGCGCGATGTTGACGGCCTGCTGCGCGAAGGCCCCCGCCATGTCCAGGTTCGCGCCGCCCACGTTGCAGGCGGGCTGCAGGAGCTTCGGCAGCAGGGACAGCGAGGCGCACTTCATCGCGTAGAAGTCCGGGTTGAACACGGACGCCGAGTCGCCGCCGAGCTGGTAGGTGGCGTAGGAGAGGAAGGCGTCGGCGCTCAGCAGCGGCTTGACGATGTTGGTGACGGCCTGCGTGTGGATGTTGTAGGGGTTGGCGCCACCCTGCTGGACGTTGTCGAACAGGAAGCCCTTCGTCACGCTCGAGGTGCTGTAGGCGCCCTCCATGCCCACCGAGTGCTTGAGCTGGTAGAGCGCATCGAGCTGGTCGGGCTTCTCGTGGAGGTAGGACGCGAACCAGAGCGAGTACGCGCCGCCCTCGGAGTAGCCGGCCGAGAAGAGCTTGAGCACGCTGGCGGCGTCGAGCCCGTACTGGTCACGGATGGTCGGGGCCACCGCCGCGAGCATGTCCACCGCGGTCTTCGCGCTGACCTTCGGGTAGAGCACGTACGGGTGGACATCGGCCCAGTCGTCAACCCCCTGGCCCACGTAGTCCGGGATGACCACGATGTAGCCCTGTGAGGCGAACACCTCGGCCACCAGTCGGGTCTCGCCGTTGCCGTCGTAGCTGGAGCCCGTCATCGACTTGTCGAACGTGGTGCCGTGGAAGTAGGTGACGACGCCCTTGATCTGGTCGCCTGAGATGCCCTGGGGCAGGATCAGCCCGCCCGAGACTGCGAAGGTCCGGTCTCCCTGGGGCAGCGTCACCCGCGTGGAGTAGTGGACCACCTGGAAGTCGATCCCGGTGACCCCGAGCGGGTTGTTGAGGATTGGCTTGCTGCCCAGGTCGAACTTGCCGGCGCCGGTCTGCCCGCTGATCCAGGCGATGTCGGCCTGGCACTGCGGGGCCTGCATCGTCACGCCGTGGGTGCTGTTGAGCTGGCAGAACTGCGTCTCGAACCCCGTCTCGAGCTCGGCGATCGTCTTCGAGGTCGGGTTCGCGGTGGCGGCGGTCCTGGCCTGCACCGAGGTGCTCGCGAGGATCGCTGTGACCGCCGCGGTCGTCTGCCCGTCGAGCGGGTCCAGGTGGACAGACGGTGCGAGGCTGACCACAAGGTCAGGGTGTTCGATCTGCGCCTGCAGGAGTGCCGCCTGGACATCGACCGGGAGGGACCCTGAGCCCCCGTCCGGGGCGGCGGCCGCAGGGCTGGAGGTGGGCGGGGCGTAGGTCCATGCCGGCGGGACGGCGGAGCAGGCCCCCGACCCCAGGGTCAGCGCGACCACGAACAGGACACCAGGCAGGCGACGCACTCGAACCTCCAGCAGGAGCCATGCGGACACGCACTCGATCGTACGCACGGCTCGAGGGATCGGCTGTAGGACGGCCGGACGTGTTGCTGCAGCGCTCCAGCGGCCCCAAGCGCCGGTGTCCTGGTCCCTTCGTGGTCACGTCCTCGGGAACGGTCGCGGGCGCCGCGGATGGGGCCGGCACCGAGACGCGCATCGCCGCGTTCGACTTCTCGTTCAGCGACGGCGCCGACCAGGTGCTGCTGGAGGGAACCGCCGTGTACCCCACGAGGTCTTCGAGGTTGAGGCAGGCAGCCACGGTTGTCAGGCCCGTGATCGGGGGCTCGGGGGCCTGTGCCCGCGCCAGGGGGTGGGCCGTGTCAAGGCCCAACGCGGACAACACCTGGACACACGTCTTCCGCCTGCAGCCACAGGCCCGAGCCGGGGCCGGGTCTGCATCCCGCCCTGCTGGTATCGTCGGGTCCATGGGACTCGGCTTCGGACTCCTCAGCGCGCAGCTCCGTCCAGGCGAGACTGGCTGGACGAGGGCCTACGACGAGACGATCCGCCTCGCGGTGGACGCCGAGCGGCTGGGGTTCGCGTCCGTCTGGACCACGGAGCACCACTTCGTCGATGACGGGTACATGCCCTCGCTGCTCGTGGTCAGTGCGGCGATCGCCCAGGCCACGTCGCGGATCGAGATCGGCACGGGCGTCGTGCTCGCCCCCATGCACCATCCGCTGCGACTGGCGGAGGACGCGGCCACGGTGCAGCTCCTGAGCCACGGGCGCCTGGTCCTGGGCCTGGGCCTGGGCTGGTCAGGCGTGGAGTTCGCCGGGCTGGGGGCAGACCCCCGACGGCGTGGGGCGGCGATGGACGAGATCCTGGAGATCCTCCCGCAGGCATGGAGTGGGGAGCCGTTCACGCACCACGGCGCGGTCTACGACCTGCCGGAGCTGGCGGTCCGGCCGACGCCTCCGAGCCGGATCCCGATCCTGATCGGGGGCGGGGCTGAGCGCGCGATCCGTCGCGCGGCCCGCCTCGCCGACGGCATCTTCGCGAGCGTGCCGGCCGCGGAGTTCGCACAGCAGGTGCACTGGGTCCTCGACGAGTGCGAACGGGTCGGTCGGGATCCGTCCACCTTCAGGTTCGTGCACTACTCGGTCCTGCTGCCGGGGGCCACGCGCGAAGGGGCGCTCAGCCAGTACGCCGAGGCCTTGTGGGCGATGCAGTGGAAGTACTCGGACATGGAGGCTTCGGCCACCCGGCCCCTGCCGGCCGCGGTGCCGCCGGTGCGCAACCGTCCCCTCGAGGACCTGGTCACGGGCCGCGCGACCTATGCAGGTCCACCCGACGACCTGGTCGAGGCGCTCCTCGCCATCCGTGCGCAGGCGGGCGTGCCCGTGGAGCTCGTGGCCCGGAGCCACTTCCCGCTGCTCGAGTACGGGGAGCAGCTGGAGCTGATGCATCACCTGGCCGACGGCGTCGCCTCGCGCCTCTGACGCGCGCGCATCTTGGAGGCAACCGTGGACAGCCACCCGACGACCACCCCGCCGAAGGGCCCTTCCCTCGGCGGGCGACGCGGCGCGCGGCAGCCGTGGCGGGTCATCGTCGTGGTCACCGGGGTGGTGCTCGCGGCCTGCTCCGGCGGTCTTGCACCCGGCGCGGCGCCGGCGTCCAGCCCTGCGGTGCCGACGTCGGGCGCTGCAGCATCGGGCAGTCCGTCGTCGCCCATGGCGCGCGTCCCCCTGGTGGACGGCATCGCCGGACTGGCGCCCAGGGCCGTCTGGCAGCACTTCTCGGACCTCAACGCCATCCCGCGGATGTCGCACCAGGAGGCCAGGGTCTCGGCGTTCGTGGCCGCCTTCGGCCGAAGCCTGGGCGACCAGACGACCGTGAACGACGTCGGCAACGTGATCATCCACGTGGCGGCGACCAGCGGGATGGAGGACCGGCCGGGCGTGGTCCTCCAGGCCCACCTGGACATGGTCGGCGAGAAGACCGCGGACACGGTGTTCAACTTCGACACCGAACCGATCAGGGCCGTGCTCGACGACGGCTGGGTGCACGCCTCCGGGACGACGCTCGGCGCAGACGACGGCGTGGGCGTCGCCCTGATCATGGCGCTGATCGAGGCCAAGGACGTCCCGCATGGCCCCATCGAGGCCCTGTTCACGGTGGACGAGGAGGACGCCTTCACGGGCGTGAGCGCGCTGCGGGCGGGCGACCTGCAGTTCCGGACCTGCATCAACGTGGACAACGAGATCGAGGGCAACCTGCTGGTCAGCAGCGCCGGCGGCGTCAACGTGGACGCGCACACCACCTACGACGAGGTTGCCACGCCGGCTGGGCTGACCGGGTTCACCGTCGCGGTGGACGGGCTCCTGGGCGGCCACTCGGGCGTGGCCATCGACAAGGGGCGGGGCAGCGCCAACCAGCTGATCGCACGGTTCATCGCCGGCGTCCCCGCGGGCCTCGGCGTCCGCGTGGCCGCCGTGAGGGGTGGCACGGTCTACAACGCCATCCCGAGCAAGGCAACTGCGATCATCGCGCTGCCTGGCGCGCAGGCAGGGGCGCTGGCCGCCTACGCCGGCGAGTTCGCAGCGGCGGCGGTTGCGAAGCTGGGTTCCGCGGATCCCGGTCTCACCGTGACCGTTGCGCCGGCGGATGTCCCGGCGCGCGTCATGACTCCGGCTGCCCAGGCGGCCATCCTCGGAGCAATCGCGGCGGCGCCGCAGGGTGTACAGGCGATGAGCCCTGACGTTCCCGGGCTCGTCGAGACCTCGAGCAACCTCGGGCTCCTCGCGATCGCCGACGGAACGGTGACCCTTGGAGACCTGGTCCGCAGCGCGAAGGACGCGGAACGCGACGTGGAGGCACGGCGCGTGGCGGATGCCCTCGCCGTGGTCGGCGCCAGGGTGGCGACGGAGAGCGCCTACGCGGGCTGGACGGCCAACCCGGACTCCAGGGTTCTCGCGCTCATGCAGGACTCGTACAAGCGGGTCTTCGGCACTGATGCAACCGTTGCTGCGCTGCATGTCGGGCTGGAGACAAGCCTTGTCGGGGTCACCTTCCCGGGTATGGACATGATCTCGGTGGGCCCCACGATCGTCGGAGCCCATTCGCCCGACGAGCGGCTCGACGTCGCGTCCGTGGCCAGGGCCTACGACCTGCTGGCCGCGACCCTCGGATCCGTGAAGTAGCCGCGGACGGTGGGCATCCGGGGTCTGGCACCGTTGCCGGCGCAGCCTGACCTCGACACGCCTGATCCCGGCCCTGCGCAGAACGCCCCCGTCCTGGCAGGGCTGCTGCTGGTCGCCCTCGCCCTGCGGCCCCAGCTGGCCGGGATCGGCCCGCTCGCCGGCGACATCGTGGCCGACCTCGGCGTCTCCCATTCGTTCGTGGGGCTCCTGACCACCATCCCCGTGCTCTGCATGGGCCTGTTCGCCCCGCTCGGTCCGGTGCTGGCACGGTGGCTCGGCACAGGGCGGGCCATCGGTCTCGCATCGGGCGCCGTTGCCCTGCTGGGGGTGGCGCGCGTCCTCCTGCCCAGCGAGCTGGTGCTCCTGGTCCTCACGCTGGGGGTGGGGTTCGCGACCGCGATCTCCGGCCCGACATCGGCGATGTTCATCCGCGAGCGGCTTCCGCGGCATGCGGTGGCGGGCTCGGCGGCGTACGCCGCGGGCACGCTGGTGGGCGCCGCCATCGCGTCCGGGGTGGCCGTGCCGCTCGCGACCGGCCTCGGCGGCTGGCGCGTGTCCCTGGTCATCCTCTCGCTGGTGACCGGACTGGGAGCGATCGCCTGGTTCCGGCTGTCGCGCCCGCGGCCAGCGGGATTGCCGGACGGCGAGCCCGGCACCATCGCCACGCATGCCACCCACTCGGTGCCCGGCCATCGTCCCAGGGGTCTTGGCCTGCCGCACCTGCCGCTCCGCTCGCCCGTCGTGTGGACGATCGGTCTGATGTTCGGCCTCCAGTCGTGGCTGTACTACGGGAGCGGCGCCTGGCTGCCCAGCGTCTACGTGGAGGGTGGCTGGGATCCGGCGCTGGCCGCCGCGCTGATGACGGTGAGCAACATGGCCGCCATCGTCGGGTCCCTCTCGGCGCCCGCGCTCTCCCGGCGCGGGCTTGCGCGGCGGACGCTGCTCGCCGCGGATGCCACGGCAGCGCTCGTGGCGCTCGTCGGTGTGGCCGCATTCCCCGGCCCCGGGTTCCTGTGGGCGATCTGCCTGGGGGGCGGCCTCGGGATGATGCTGAGCCTCGCCCTGACCCTCCCGACGGACGTCGCCGAGGATGCCCGCGGCGCGGGCGGCGCGTCCGCGATGATGCTCATGGTGGGCTACCTGATGGCCGCCGCCGCGCCGTTCGTGCTCGGCGCGGTCCGCGACGCCACGGGATCGTTCTCGGACGGGATGTGGCTGCTGGTGGTGATCGCGTTCGCGATGGTTCCGCTCGCGTGGAGCCTCACGCCGCACCGTCTGCGGTCCGGCCGGCGTCGGGACGGGGTGGCGGCAGGCTGATCCCAGCTGCTCGATCCACAGCCGACGTCGGGCCACCTCGGGCATGAACCTGTGCGGCGTTCCGGATGACCGATGCTCAGCCTGCACGGGACGCCATTCGCCGATCACCCGCGTCCGCCGGCTCTGCCGGGTGGTGGACCCAGGGCCGTGCGGGCCCCGGATGCCGGCAAGCATGCCGCCATGCGGGGCTTCGCCAACGGCCACCGGGACGTTGCCGCCCCGGGGATGGTTGTGGCACGTCTGGGCACGCAGGATCTCGACCTTCGCTTCCGGGTCGTCCACGAACACGGCGGGCCGGCAGCCCCCGCGCGAGCGGTTGTGGCCGACGGTGGCCGCGCGTGGTCGGGTGTCTCAGCCCAGCACGGCACGCAGGGCGCCGTCGAGATCCGCCCAGAGGTCCTCGACGCTCTCGATGCCGACCGAGAGCCGGCACAGGGTGGGCCCGACGACGGAGGCGTCGCCCGCGTAGCGTGCCCGTCGCTCGACCAGGGACTCGACGCCGCCGAGGCTGGTGGCATTGGTGACCAGCCGGAGCCGGGAAAGGACGGCATCCGTCTGCTCGGCGCTGCCGGCCACCTCGAACGAGAGCATGGAGCCTGCGCCTGCCGGCAGCACCCGCAGCGCCCGCTCGTGCTGGGGGTCGCCGGGCAGTCCCGGATAGTGCACCCGCGAGACGTGCGGGTGGACCGCCAGGCGGCGGGCAAGCACGGCTGCCGATGCCTCGGCCCGGTCGAGGCGGACGCCGAGCGTGCGCAGGCCGCGGAGCGCCAGAAACGCCTCGAGGTTGCCCGGGATGGAGCCGTGGTCATGGCGGAAGGTGGCCAGGAAGCCGGCCTGCGCCTCGTCGCGGCAGATGACCGCCCCCATCAGCAGGTCCGAGTGGCCGCCGATGAACTTGGTGGCTGCGTGCAGGACGATGTCGGCCCCGAGGTCGAGCGGCCGCTGGCGGAGCGGCGTCGCGAAGGTCGCGTCAACGACGGTGATCGCGCCTCGCTCGCGGGCGCCGGCGGCGATTGCCGGGACGTCGGCCACCACGAGCAGCGGGTTGGCGATCGACTCCACCCAGACCATGTCCGCGCCATCGGCAGCAGCAAGAATGGCTCCGGTGTCGCCGGCGGGCGCGAGGCGGACGTGGAGGCGGCCCCTTGCCTCCATCCGCTCGAAGATGTTCCGCACGCCGAAGTAGGTGACCGAGGAGAGGACTGCGGTCCCGCCCGCCGGCACGAGGTCCGCGATCGCTGTGGCTGCTGCGAGCCCGGAGGCGAAGGTCACTGCCCGCCCGCCATCAAGCGCGCCGAGGGCGGTCTCGAGCGCCACCCATCCGGCATTGCCATCGCGGCCGTACTCGATGGTCGCGTCCTGGACGTAGGTGGAGCTCATCGCGATCGGCACGTTCATGGCGGCGCCCGGGGAGCGGGAGGGCCTGCCTGCCTGCACCACGATGGTCTCGGCGGTCCACGCAGGGTCCAGCGCCAGCAGGTCCGGGCGAAGCGGATCGGTCATGGCGTCGGCCTCCGTGTGTCACTGGGCGTGGTCATGCCCGAGAGCGTAGCGGGGCTGCCGGTTGGCCGCGCGCGGACGGGGATGGCGTCGGGACGGTGGGGAGGGCGCGCGGACCTGCGTGCCACGGCTCCTGTACCCGCGGCGGGGGAGACGCTACGATGCCGCCATGATTGACCTCGTCCTCACGCTCATCGGCACCGACCATCCCGGAATCGTTGACACCGTGTCGCAGGTCGTTGCCGCCAATGGCGGCAACTGGCTCGACAGCCGGATGGCGCACCTCGCGGGGAAGTTCGCGGGCGTCCTCTGCGTCGAAGCCGATGAGGAGCACGTCGCAGGGCTCGAGGCGGCCCTCGAGCAGTTGAGCGCCAGCGGTTTGCACGTCATCGTCGAGCGGAGCGCCCCGGCTGGAGCGGCGCCCGGGCGGATGACCGAGATCGAGCTCCTTGGCCTCGACCGGCCGGGTCTCGTCCACGAGATCTCGGAGCTCCTCGCACAGCACGGAGTGAACGTCGAGGACCTGTCCACTGACCGTCCTGCCGCTGCCCATTCCGGCAGCCCCATGTTCCATGCGCACGTCCGGGCGTCGGTTCCCGAGGGCGTGGACACGGCCGCGATGCGCGCGGGCCTGGAGCGCCTCGCCTCGGACCTGATGGTGGAGATCCGCCTGGCCGAGGCCATCGGCTCCGCCCGCTGATCCCGGAGCCTCCACGCGAGGTCCCCGCGCTGCACCACCGGTACCTTCGGGCCATCCCAGTACTGTGCCGGCGCCGGTAGCCTGCTCGCAGCACGAGCAAGCCCGCCCGACGGGTGCCCAGGCCCGATCCCTGCCCCGCCACGGAGGCCTTCATGTCCGGCGCCGCCCAGCGCGCACGCGTTCTCGCCATCGGCTCAACCCTGCTGATCGGCCTGCTCGGGTCTGCCGCGCCCGCCGCCGCGGGCCCGGCGACCTTGGCGGCCGACGACAGCTACTCGGCGCAGCACACGGTCCCCAAGCGGGTCACGTCGCCGGCGGCCGGGCTGCTGGCGAACGACACGGTGGCGGACGGCGGCACGCTGACGGTGACGGGGAACACACGCCCGTCCCACGGCTCCGTGACCGTGGTCGCTGACGGGACATTCTCGTACCTGCCCGACTTCAACTACACCGGTGCCGACAGCTTCACCTACACCGCGAGCGACGGCCTCGGTGGCACCAGCACGGCCACGGTGGACCTCACCATGACCGGCGGCGATCTCGTGCCGTACGGCGGCCCACAGACCTACTACACGCACACCAACGCGACCCTCACCATCAGCGACGTGGCGGCGGGTCTGCTCGGACCCTTCTTCGATCCCGAGGGCCAGGCGGTGAGCATCACCGCGCACACGGATCCAACGCACGGCGTTGCGGTGGTGAACGCCGATGGGACCTTCTCCTACACCCCGGCCGCCGATTACGCCGGTGGCGACACCTTCCAGATCACGGTCTCGGATGGCAACGGCCTCACCAAGACGGTCACCGCCTGGGTGTCGACCACGGCCCTCACGAGCCAGACCATCTCCTTTGATCCAGCCTCGATCGGCACGATCCCGGTTGGCTCGTCGGTTGACCTGACGACCTTCGCAACGGCATCCGGCACCGCAGGGGTGCAGGCCGACGTGTGGCTGCCCAGCGCCACCGTCTGCACCCTGGACGTGGGCTTCACCATCCTGACCGGGGTTGCGGCCGGGGACTGCTGGATCGCGGTCTATGGCGCGGGCGGAGGTGTCTTCAGCACGTCCCCGCAGACGTGGGCCAAGCTCACGATCGGCAAGGCCACCCCGGTGATCACCATCGACCCGATCTCCGACCGGCTCCTGTCCGCCGGGTCGTTCGCGCTGCCGGCCCCGTCGGCGGACTCCGGCCAGCCGGTGGTGGTCGGCTCGATCACGACCGACGTCTGCACGGTCTCGGGCCTCACCGTGACGCTCCTGACCGGCGGCACGTGCACCATCGAGGGCTACGTCATCGCGGACCACGACTACACCGGCCGCACGCTCGACAGCTCCTTCCTGGTCACCGATGACTCCGTCGAGACCAACCCGCCCGCGATGTCCACACCCACGGTCGCCCTGGCCAAGGGGACGCACACGGCGGCACCCCTGCGAGTTGCGTGGTTCGGCATCGACGACTCGGGGATCGCCGCCTACGTGGTCGAGGTCCGCTCCGGGACGAACCCGGCGGCCGCATGGCTGCCCTTCTACACGGGCACGGCGACCAGCAGGACGGCTGCCTTCGCGCCGGGCATCGCACGGACCTTCCGGGTCAAGGCGCAGGACATCCACGGAACGTGGTCGGGCTGGACGACCGGCCCGTCAGTGACCCCGGGTCTCATCAGCGACACCAGCACCGCCATCAAGTACGGCCCGGGCTGGACCAAGGCCACACGGTCCGGCGACTGGTCGAACAATGAGCACCAGACCACGAAGACCGGTCGAACCGCGAGCTACGCGTTCACGGGCAAGGGGATCGCCCTGGTCGCGCCGGTCCGGTCCTCGGGTGGCGGTGCCGCGACGATCTACATCGACAACGTCCTCCGTGGGACGGTCTCCTTCACCGCCGCGAAGTCCAACACGCGCTGCGTGCTGTTCACGTACGGCTTCCTCACCTCCGGCAAGCACACGATCCGCCTGGTCACGACCAAGGCCGGACGTCTCGCGGCGATCGACGGCTTCATCGTCCTGCGGTAGGGGAGCGGGCCGCGGACGGCACGCTCGGCCTCGCCCGAGGGAGCACAATGCACGCGCCGGTCCGGCCAGCCGGCCGACCTGCCGACGCGAGAGGATTGTCATGCCCGTGCCTGGATTGGAGGAGGCCCTCGAGGCCTTCTACGCAGCCCTCAACCGGGTCTTCGCAGGAGATCCCGATCCGATGCGGGCGATCTGGTCCCACGCCGCCGACGTGACGCAGATGGGCCCGACGGGCGACCTTGTCGTCGGCTGGGAGTCGATCGAGTCGTCCTGGGTCGCCCAGGCCGCCGCGGTCGAGAGCGGCGAGGTCATCCCGCGCGATGTCCGCTTCTTCAGCTCCGGCGATCTCGGTGCCACCGTCGGGCTCGAGCGCGGGCACGTCGTCATCGGGGGCCACTGGTCGGTGGTCGCGGCCCGCTCGACGAACCTGTTCCGGCGCGAGGGTGGGCAGTGGCGGCTGATCGGCCATCACGTCGATCCGCACGTCGCGGACCACGCCGAGGCCTCCTGATGTCGTACGACGGCGAGGGCACGACCGAGGCGGTACCCGTCCTGGCGCATGATGCGGAAGCGGTCCGGCTCGGGTCCGGTGCGCAGGCCCGGTTCATCGCGCCCGGATCGCTGACGGACGGCCGCTACGGCCTCTTCCGCTGGGACGCACCAGCGCGATCGGGCGGCGCGAAGCCCCACTTCCACCGCACGTTCTCCGAGGCGTTCTACGTCCTCTCGGGCGAGATGGAGGTCTGGGCCGGCGCCACCTGGCAGCGCGCCCGCGCTGGGGACTTCCTGTTCATTCCCGAAGGCGGCATCCATGGCTTCCGCAACGACGGTGATGCCGATGCCTCGATGCTGATCCTGTTCGCCCCCGGCGCTCCGCGCGAGCAGTACTTCATGGAGCTCGCGGGCGTCGCGTCCACGGGGCGGACGCTCACCGCCGAGGAGTGGGCGGAGCTGTACGCCCGGCACGACCAGTACATGGCCTGAGGCGGGCCCCGCCGGCCCCGCCGGCCCCGTCGGCCAATCTCAGTCGGTGGTGAGATCCGTAGGCAGCACGCCGTAGCACCAGCCGCACTGGTAGCCGATCGTGGCACCTGTGGAATCCACCAGACGTGCCCGCGGGTGCCGGTGGCGGCAGCTGGCCGAACGCACCCGGTGGAGCGTCATCTCGCCAGGCTGGGTCCAGACCATGTCGGCCTCGCCGTACCGGGTCTGGAGCGGGCTGGAGACCTTCTGGTTGGCACGACACTCGGGCGACGAGACGTGGTGCTCGTCGAAGGCGGAGCGGCTCCGGAACCGGAGCGCGCACCAGGTGCACACGAAGGAGGCCGTCTCGTCGACCTGGTGGCGCTTGGATGAGGCGGGATCAGCAAGGATTCGAAGCATCGGGCGCCGGGACTCAAGGTCGGTGGACATCCCGCCTACCCTACCTCGCGGAGTCCCCGGCGTCGATACCCCCGTTCCGGGCCTATTGGCCTGTTCTCGCGTGGCAGTGTCGCCCGCTCCGGCTACCATCCCGCCGTGACCAGCGTCCTGCAGGCCGTCCCGGCGGTGGCCTTGAACCCATGAGTGCGGCAGTGCTGCGCCTCTCGCGTGCCCAGGTCCTCGCCTTCCGGCGTCGCGTTGGCGCCCTCGACGCCCGTCTTCCGGCCAGCCCTGACGCAGTGCGCGCGGCGGCATGGGCGGGCTTCCAGGACAGCATGCCGCGGGCGGCGCTGCTCTCCATCCACGCCCGCGTGACGGGGACCGGGCCGGAGTCGTTGTCGGATCCGGCCCTCGTCCAGCTGTGGGGTCCTCGGTTCAGCGCCTACGTCGTGGCCGCCGCGGACGTGGCCGTGTTCACCCTCGGGCGCCTCCCGGACGATCCGGCGGGCCGGCGCCGGGCCACGGAGACCGCGGACCGCCTGGAGACGTTCCTTGACGGCCGGCGGATGAGCTACGCGGAAGCGGGCCATGGCATGGACGTTCCGCCCAACAGCCTCCGGTATGCGGCGCCCACGGGGCGCGTCCTGCTGCACTGGGACGGCGCGCGACGCCCGGAGATCTGGATGGCGCCCGAGCCGGCGATGGGGGCGGGGGAGGCACGATTGGAGCTCGCCCGACGGTACCTGCATGTCTTCGGGCCCGGGACGGTCGAAGGCTTCTCTGCGTGGGCAGGGCTCAAGCCACCCGCCGCGCGATCGGCATTCGAGAAGCTCGCGGGCTTCCTGATCGGGGTCCGGACCCCGGCCGGCGACGGACTGCTGCTGGCCGCCGATGAGCCGGCGGTGCGGGCGGCACCCGGCGCTGCTCCCGCCCCGGTCCGGCTTCTGCCCAGCGGTGACGCCTTCTACCTGCTCCAGGGTCGGGATCGGACCCTGCTGGTGCCGGACGCGGACCACCGGGCGCAGCTCTGGACGTCACGCGTGTGGCCCGGCGCCCTGCTCCTGGACGGCGAGCCGGCCGGGACCTGGCGACGAGCGGAGGCCGTGGTCGTCATCGCCCCCTGGCGGCCGCTCCAGCCCGGCGAGCGAGAGGCCGTGGAGGCCGAGGCGTTGTCCCTGCCCCTCCCGGAGCTGCCGAGGGACATCACGGTCCGCTGGGAGGTCTGACCCCTCGCCCGCGCGGGGATGCCTACGGAACCCGCCCGGCGGGATGGCACTGAGCGCAGGTCGTGAGCGTGAAGCCCGAGACCCCGGCGTGCTTGCTGGTCATCGTGGTGTTCGCGTGGCACTTCGCGCAGGAGTATGACGACCAGGCTGTCGCGTGGCACGTGGCGCAGACGCCGCCGGCACCCTGGTGGGTCTTGGGGAAGGTGTGCGTGACGGTGAACGTGGCGGGCTTCCACGCGGTCGTGGTGTGGCAGGTGGCGCAGCCCGACTTGTAGGCCGTGCTGTGCGAGGTCGGCGCCGTGTGGCACGAGGCGCACACGGCAGGTGTGCCCTTGTACACGCCGCCGACGTGGCACTTCGCGCAACTGACGCTGACATGGGCCCCGGTGAGCTGGAAGGCGGCCTTGGTGTGGTCGAAGGAGGCCGGCAGCCACGCGTTGGTGGTGTGGCACGTGCTGCAGACACCGGCGTAGGCGGCGTCGTGGGACGCCGGCTTCGTGTGGCACGAGGAGCAGGCCGTCGGCGTGCCGGCATAGACGCCGCCCACGTGGCACTTGGCGCAGCTGACGCTCATATGCGCGCCGGTGAGCTGGAAGGCGGCCTTGGTGTGGTCGAAGTCGGCGGGCAGCCAGGCCTTCGTCGTGTGGCACGCGGAGCAGACACCGGCGTAGGCGGCGTCGTGGGACGTCGGCTTGGTGTGGCACGAGGAGCACACGGTGGAGATGGATCCGAACACGCCGCTGGTGTGGCACTTGATGCAGGCCGGGCCGATGTGGGCGTTCGTCAGCGGGAACGAGGTCGAGCTGTGGCTGAACGAGGTGGGCTTCCAGGCCTTCGTCGTGTGGCAGGTGCTGCAGACGCCGCTCATCGCGGTCCCGTGCGTCGTGGGCTTCGTGTGGCACGAGGAGCACGCGGTGGAGATGGCCCCGATCACGCCGCTGGTGTGGCACTTGGCGCAGGCCGGCCCGAGGTGCGCGTTGGTCAGCTTGAACGAGGTGTCGGTGTCGTGGTTGAACGAGGTGGGCTTCCAGGCCTTCGTCGTGTGGCAGGTGCTGCAGACGCCGCT
>JBAXFC010000023.1:0-16129 GCA_037140135.1 Chloroflexota bacterium | reverse complement strand
GGAGCCCTGGAACCGGCTCTAGTCCTCGGACTCGCGCTCGTCGGCCCGGATCCGGTCGGTGAGCGCCATCAGGACCTCGAGGCGCACCGCTCCGAAGCGGTCCATCAGCGCCAGGAAGTCCACCCGGCGGATCACCAGGGCACGGACGCCGCCGCGCGCCGTGGCCGTCGCCGTCCGGGGTCGCCCGTCGAGCAGCGAGATCTCGCCGATGAACGATCCCGGCCCCATCTCGCGCACGGTCCTGCCGCCGCGACTGATCACCAGGCCTCCATCGACGACCAGGTAGAAGGCGTCGCCCTCGTCACCCTCGCGGGTCAGGGCGTCGCCGTCCGCGAAGACGGCCTCCATGGCAAGCCCGGCGATCGCCTCCACGGCGCGATCGGTCATCCCCTGGAACAGCGGAACCTTGCGCAGGTCCGCAGCAGTTGCGCTCATCGTGTCCTCTTCATCGTGGTCGGCTCGGCCCTCGCGGGGTTCAGGGCGCGGTGCTGGGATCAGGCGAGGCGTCACCTGTCCCCGAGTTGTCGCCCGGGTCGATCGATGGCACCGGATCGGAGCCCTCCCCTCCCGGCGTGATCGCCACCGTCCCCTTCGTGAACCCGGTCGCCACGAGGTCGAGGCCGTTGGCGGTGCTCCGGGCCTTCTCGGCGTAGGAGAGGTCCACGGCCGCGGCGGGAGGCGGCGCGGCAAGCAGGCCGGTGTCCACCAGCCGTTTGATCGTGGCATCCCAGCCGCCATCCGGGAGCGCGCCGATCCCGCCGGGCGCCGGCCAGATGAGGGCATTGACCTCATTGACGCCCCACTCCTGGTGACCGACGGGGAGCGGCGCGCCCTGGTCCACCGTGAGCTGGGCGCAGTCGAGAACGTGGTCGCGGCAATCGGCATAGCCCTCGAACGTGGCACGCAGGAATCGGACCAGCGCCTCGCCGTTGGCCGGATCGGCTGCCAGCCAGGAGGCGCGGACGAAGATGCCCTCGCCCAGGAGCGAGTCGCCCGAGACGTCCAGGCTCTGCGTGGTGAGCTGGCCGGCGGTGTAGGGATCCTGCCCGTCCTGGGTGCCGAACTCCTGGAGCTGGGCGTACTCGTCCCAGACCGTCACCTCGGCCGCCGCAACGGACGCCGAGCGGAGCAGGTCCGGCAGCGCGACCATGGAGGGATCGGGCACGAAGTCGTAGTCGCCCACGGTCTCCACGGCACCGTCGCCGAGTCCCGCCGCCGCGAGGGCGGCCGCCAGGTCGAGGCCTCGCGAGCCGAGCGTGAGCGTGCCGATCGCCTTGCCCTTGAAG
Source organism: Chloroflexota bacterium (assembly GCA_037140135.1). Taxonomy (GTDB): domain Bacteria; phylum Chloroflexota; class Limnocylindria; order Limnocylindrales; family CSP1-4; genus CAIXZV01. Next base: position 14,843 of record JBAXFC010000023.1, on the reverse strand, counting down.
GCCTTGAGGCTGTCGAGCCTGGTCCCCTTGGGCGCCACCAGGGCATTGCCCGACCGCTGGAACAGCTGGGCCACGAGCACGAGGTCGGCGCCGGTGGTCTCGCGCGCCTGGAGGACCGCCGGCACGCTGGCCATCAGCACCTCCGGACCGCCGTCCTCCATGACGGCGGCGATCGGGTCCTGGTCCGGCGTGCCGGGGATGAACCCGGCCTCGATGGCGTTGGCCGCGTAGTAGCCGCTGACGGCCGCGTTGTACATGCCGGCCGCCGAGGCGCCGAAGAAGGTGTCCAACTGGACGCCGAGCGGCGCCGGATCCACCGGCTGCACCGGCACGCTGTCCCCATCCGACGGCAGCGGGCTGCCGTTGGCATCCGTCCCGCCACCGGTGTCACCGCCGGTGCCGTTCCCGGCAGCCTCCTGGGCGGCGATGTAGTCCGCCCGAGCGTGCCCGCAGCCGGCCAGCGCGATCGCCGTGGCCATCAGCAGCACGACCGACCGGGCGAGCGTTCCCCCGCGCTTCATCGTGGCGCTCATCCGAACCGCCCCGAGACGTAGTCCTCGGTGAGGCGCTCCTGGGGATCCGTGAAGATCCTCGTCGTGGGCCCGGCCTCGACCAGGCGGCCGGCACCGTGGTCCCCCAGCGTCATGAACGCCGCGGTCGTGCTGACCCGGGCGGCCTGCTGGAGGTTGTGGGTCACGATCACGATCGTGTAGCTCTCCTTGAGCTCGGCCATCAGCTCCTCGATCCGCAGCGTGGCGATCGGATCGAGCGCCGAGCAGGGCTCGTCCATCAGGACGACCTCCGGATCCACCGCGATCGTCCGGGCGATGCACAGGCGCTGCTGCTGGCCACCGGAGAGCGACGTCCCCGGCTTGTGCAGCTTGTCCTTCACCTCGTCCCAGATCGCGGCACGGCGCAGGCTGCGCTCGACGAGGTCGTTGAGGTCGGCCTTGCCCTTCACCGTCCGCAGGACCTTGGGCCCGGCCGCCACGTTCTCCCAGATCGACATCGCCGGGAACGGGTTCGGCTTCTGGAAGACCATGCCGACGACCCGGCGGACCTGCACCGGATCCACGCCCCGGCCGTACAGGTCCACCCCGTCGAGCTCGATGGAGCCCTCGATGCGGGCGCCCGGCTGGGTCTCGTGCATCCGGTTGATGCTGCGCAGGATGGTGCTCTTGCCGCAGCCTGACGGGCCGATGATCGCGGTGATGGCGCGCGGCGCGATCGAGAGGGAGACGTCCCGGACGGCTGCCGTCGATCCGTAGTGGCAGGTGACGTTGCGGAGCTCGAGCGTTCCCCGCTCGAGCTCCTCGGGCGCGGCGGTCGCCGCCGTGGCTGCCGGCTCGGCCGTGGTCGTCATCGGGAACCTCCGGAGGAGCGCCGCCCGCTGATCACCCGGGCGACCACGTTGGCGACGAGGACGAACACCAGCAGCAGCAGGGCCGCCGCCCAGGCCTGCCCGACGAGGACCGGGGAGGGCTGGCCGGAGTTCGTGTAGATGAAGGTGGGCAGCGAGTCCATCGGCTTGTTGAGCTCGCCGACGTTGACGAGCCGGCTGCCGAGCGCGGTGAGCAGGAGCGGCGCCGTCTCACCCGAGGCGCGGGCGACGGCCAGCATCACGCCGGTCAGGATCCCGCCCAGGCCGGCCCGGAGCACGACCCGGGTGATCGCCCGCCAGCGCGGCATGCCCAGTGCCAGGCCGCCCTCGCGGACGGCGTTGGGCACCAGGCGCAGGATCTCCTCGGTGCTGCGCACGATGACCGGGATCATGATCACGGCCAGGGAGATGACGCCGGCGACCGCGCTGTATGTGTGGAACGGCACCACCAGGACGGTGTAGACGAAGACGCCCACCACGACGGAGGGCAGGCCGACCATCACATCAGCGGCGAACCGCACGCCCCCCGCGGTCCGCGGACCTGCGATCTCGGCGACGTAGATCCCGCCCAGGATGCCGATCGGGGCGGCCAGCAGGGTGGCCAGCGGCACCATCTGGAGCGACCCGACGATGGCGTTGAGGGCACCGCCGTGCACCTCGTCCACCGGTGCGCTGGCCAGGAACTCCATGTCCATCCAGGGCAGGCCGTTGGCGATGACGTACCCCACCAGGGCGACCAGCGGGACCAGGATCAGGAGCGTCGCCAGCACGGACAGCAAGCGCATGAGGGCATCCACGAGCCGGCGGCGGCGGGAGCCGGTCCGGACCAGGTCGGCGACGCGTGGGCGGGCGCTGACGCCCGGGACTGGCAGCGTGCCTGTGCTCATCCGACGGCCGTCCGGCTTCTGCCCACCAGCATCCGGGCGATGATGCCGACGATCAGGGTCAGGACCATCAGGACGAGGCCCAGGGCGAGGAGCGCGCTCGTCTCCTCGGCGCTCGACGCCTCGACGAAGCTGGTCGCGATCTTGGAGGCGATGGTCTGCCCCTGGTCGAAGAGCCCGGTCGGGATCCGGTCCGCGTTGCCGATGGTCATCGTCACGGCCATGGTCTCGCCCATGGCGCGGCCGAGGGCCAGGATGCAGGCGCCGAGGAGGCCCGCGCGGACCGACGGCAGGACGACCGTGGCGACGGTCTCCCAGCGGGTCGCGCCGAGGCCGACGTACGCCTCCCGGTAGTTGGCCGGCAGGGCGAGGATGACCTCGCGGCCGAGCGCGACGATGGTCGGGGTGACCATGACGGCCAGGATCAGGGAAGCCGTGAAGATGTCGCTGCCCAGCGGCGGGCCGGCCAGGAACGGCACGTCCGGGAAGAGGGAGGTGACCCAGGACTCGACGGTGTCCCTGAGGATCGGGGTGAGGACCACGAGGCCCCAGAGGCCGATGACGACGCTGGGGATCGCGGCGATCAGCTCGATCAGGGTGACCAGCGGCATGGCAAGCCGGCGGGGGGCGAACTCGGCGAGGTAGATGGCCGCGAGGACGCCAAGCGGGACGGCGATCAGCATCGCGAGCCCCGCGGTGACCAGGGTGCCGGCGATGAACGGCAGAGCGCCGTACACGACGGCGCCGACGTCCCAGACCTGGCCCACCACGAAGCCGATGAGGCCGAAGGTCCGCCACGTGTCGATGGAGGACACGAGCAGGCGGAGCGCGATCGCGACCAGCAGGAAGCCGATGAGCAGGGCTCCGGCACCGGCAAGGATCGCGAACGCCCGGTCGGGCACGCGAGCGACCGGCCTGATGAGCCGGTCGCGGAGCGGAAGAGCGGTCATGGGTTGGTGCACGGAGCGTCGCCCTGCGGGACGGCAGGGCGACGCTGCGCGTGCGCTATTCCTTCGTCAGGGCCAGATGGCGACGCCGCCAGTGGTGATCTTGTGCACCTGGGCGAGAGCCTTCGCCTTGACCGAGGCGGGAAGCGGGGCGTAGCCCATGGACCGGGCGTAGGTCTGGCCGCTGGTCAGCGCCCAGTAGAGGTACGAGACCCACATGGAGGCCTTGGTGGCGCTCATCGTGTCGGCCTCCTTGTAGACGAGGAGGTAGGAGTAGGCGGTGATCGGCCAGGAGGTGAGGCCCGGCGCCTGGGTGACCGGGGCGGCGCGGAGGTCCGAGGGCATCAGGCCGACCGTGGCGTTGGCCGCAGCGGTGAAGGCGTAGGTGGTCGGGGTCACGTAGACGCCGGCCGGGTTCTTGAGACGGGCCATCTTGAGGCCGCCGGAGAGCGCGTAGGCGTACTCCACGTAGCCGATGGCGCCGTTGGTGCTGCCGATCTTGGCCGCGACGCCGGAGTTGCGCGGAGCGCCGACGCCGGGGATCGCCTTGCCTGCGAGGCACGTCTGGGCACCGGTCGGGAAGGTCTTCTGGGGGCCGCCGGCGCCGAGGATGCAGCGCCAGGTGGCGGAGACCTTGTTGAGGTAGCTCTGGAAGACGAACGTGGTACCGGAGGAGTCGGAGCGGCGGACGGGAGTGATCGCGGTGTGCGGGATCACGACACCCGGGTTCGCGGCCTTGACTGCCGCATCGTTCCAGTACCTGATCTGGCCGGCGTAGATCTTGGACACGAGCGCCGGGGTGAGCTTGAGGGTCGTGGCCTTGCCCGTCGTCGTCTTGACGCCGAAGACCTTGTAGGCCAGCACGACCCCACCGAGGGTGGCCGGGATGTGCAGGACGCCGCCGTTGATGCCGGACGTGGCGGTCACGTCGGCGTCGCTCAGCGCGGCATCGGATGCGCCGTAGTCGGCGGTCTGGTTCTTGATGGCGGTGACGCCGGCGCCGGAGCCGTTGGCCGCGTAGGTGAAGCTCACCTTGGCCGTGATCGGGCTCGACACGCCGTCGAACTTGTTCTTGAACTGGGAGAACAGCTCGTTGTAGAACGGCGCCGGGAACGTGGCACCGATGCCCGAGATGGTGCCCGCGTCCTGGTTGTCGGGCGGCAGGGGCACGGTCGCGCCGGACACCGACGTGGTCATGAATGCGGTGGCAAGCGCAGCGACACCGAGCACGCGGCCAACCCGCAGATACCGATTGCCCACAGGCGTTCCTCCCGGCTCGCGGCGATCTCTCTTGGCTGGGTCAAACGCTGGAGACCCGGGGACCGTCCGGCACGAGCCGATGGGGGAACCGTACGGAGCCCCCGTCAACGACCGGGGCGCCGAGTGTTAACTCCCGTCATGCGCAATGTGAACGATTGGTTGACGCCGGAGGCCGCTGACGGTCTCGCGTGCCCGGGCCGGCCCGGTCCGGGGCAGCCGGCCGTCATCGGCTCCTGCTCAGTCCCCGGTGACCGCGTCAACCGGAGGAGGCGTCGGCGCCCCCACGGCCACCACCCGTCCCTCGAGCGCGCTGGTCCGGGCCGCGTCGAGCACCTCGAGCGTCCGGATCCCCTCCTCGGCCGGCACCGGGTAGGCGCCCCTGCTTTCGAACGCGGCCGCGAACTGCGTGTAGTAGTCCTGGTAGGCACCACGCTCCGAGGGCGCCGTCGTCACACCGGCGGCCGTCCGCAGCGTCGGCCAGGCGGATTCCGGCTCGTACCCCCAGGCATCGCCCTCGGCGGCCGGGCGACGGCCCGCGAAGATCGCCTGCGTCTGGGCGTCGGTGGCGTGCGAGACGAAGCTGCCGCCGGACCCGTAGGCCCGCAGCTCGCGCTCGATGTTGCGGTTCATCTTGGTGGCGCTCGCGTGAGCGCGGACGCCGCTCTCGTGCACAAGCGCGACCATGAAGCCCGCGTCCGTCGGACCGCCCGGCGTGGCGATCCACTCCAGCTCCGCGGACACCGTCCGCACGGGGCCCAGCAGCCAGCAGAGCTGGTCCACGAGGTGCGCGCCGAGGTCGCGGAGCAGGCCGCCGTGCGGGCCCGGGTCGAGGCCACCCGGCTCGTCAAGGTCGAAGCGTGACTCCACCCGGACCAGCTCGCCGAGGTCACCCCGGCGCAGGACGGCGGCCAGCGTCCGGACATCGGCGTCCCAGCGGCGGTTGTGGAAGACGGAGAGCGCGACGCCGGCCGCCCGGGCTGCGTCGACCAGCTCCCGGCCGGCGGCCGCCGTGGGGGCGAACGGCTTGTCGGCGATGACGTGCACCCCGCCGGCGATCGCCTCGAGGACCAGCTCCCGGCGTGTCGCGGGCGGGGTCGTGATGGTCACGGCATCGACACCGGCGGCCAGCAAGGACGCCAGCGAGCCATGGACGGGCAGGCCGGGGAAGTCGGCTGCGACCTGGGCCCGCCGCTCCGGTGCGCGCGCCACGACACCCACCAGCTCCACGCCCGTCGCGGCGCTGATGTAGGGGGCGTGGAAGTGCCGCCCGCCGTTCCCATACCCGACCAGACCGAGTCGCACGGGGATCCCGCCTCACGTCCGCCGGCGTGCCGCGGCCCGCTGCCACCGCTCCGTCCGGCTGTGCAGGTCAGGCTATGCCATCCGCGGACGGCGGCGCGCCGCGACGGCGGACGGCTGCACGTGCAAGCCCGACGGCCGCCGGCCGGCAGGGTGGCCGGCCGGGAACGCTAGCGCGCGATCCTTGGCGCCGCCCCGCGCATGACCTGCTCCACCTCCGCCCGGGTGGCCATCGAGGTGTCCCCGGGGGTCGTCATCGCGAGGGCGCCGTGGGCGGCCCCGTACTCCACGGCCGCCTGCGGCCCGAGCCCCTCCAGGAAGCCGTAGGCCAGGCCCGCGGCGAACGAGTCCCCGCCGCCGACCCGATCGAGGATCTCGAGGTCCTCGCGCCGGCGAGCCTCGTGCAGGACGCCGTCAGCCCAGCAGACCGCGCCCCAGTCGTTGCGCGTGGCCGAGCGGGCGCTGCGCAGCGTCGTCGCGATCACCTGCAGGTTCGGGTAGGCCGCCGAGACCCGTTCGATCATCCGTCCGAAGTTGGCCGGGTCGAGCGCGGTGAGGTCGGGATCCATCCCCGCAACCTCGAAGCCCAGGGCAGCGGTGAAGTCCTCCTCGTTCCCGATCAGGACATCCGCGAGACCAACCAGCTCGCCGTTCACGAAGCGGGCACGGGAGGGTCCGTCCGGCCCCGTCCAGAGCGAGGGTCGGAAGTTGAGGTCGTAGGAGATGATCGCACCGTGGCGGCGCGCGGCGGCCATCGCCTCGCGGGCCACGCCGGCCGTGGAGAACGAGAGCCCGGCGAAGATGCCACCGGTGTGGAACCAGCGCACGCCGCCGGCGAAGATCGCGTCCCAGTCGATCTCGCCGGGCCGCAGTTGTGCGGCCGCCGTGTTGCCCCGGTCGGAGACGCCCAGCGGCGCCCGTACGCCGAACCCGCGCTCGGTGAAGTTGAGGCCGTTGCGGACGGATCGCCCGGTCCCGTCGTACGGGACCCAGCGCACGAGCGACTGGTCCACGCCGCCCTGGCGGATGAGCCCCTCGATGAGCCGGCCGACGGCGTTGTCGGCGAACGCGGTCACCAGCGCCGTCCGCATGCCGAAGCAGCGGGTGAGGCCCCGGGCGACGTTGTACTCGCCGCCGCCCTCCCAGGCGGTGAACGTGCGGGCGGAGGCGATCCGGTGGTCGCCCGGATCGAGGCGGAGCATGACCTCGCCAAGCGCCACGAGGTCGAACCGGGTGTCGGCGGCCGGCCGGATCGCGAGCGGTGCCATCGCTACAGCTTGCGCTCCGAGTCGCCCGACGCGTCGAAGGAGGCGTGCATCATGCCCAGGGACGGATCGGGTCCCTTGAAGCCGACGAGGTACTCCAGTCGGATCGGCGCGAAGGCCTCATAGAAGATGACATCCTCGTCGCCCAGCTGGCGGAAGGCATGGATCCAGTTGCCGGGGATGACCAGGATCGAGCCCGGGCCCACCTCCTTCGCCTCGCCCTCGACCTTGGCCCAGAGGCGGCCCTGCAGGACGAGCATGATCTGCTCGGCCTCGTGCTTGTGCTCGGGGATGACCACGCCGTCGCGGTAGACGATGCGGGTCATCATGACCTTCTCACCCGAGACGGTCTGGCGGTGGACGCCCTTCACGTACTCGACGGTCGGGAACTCGTCCCAGGTCGTGATCTGGCTCATGCGAGGGGCTCCTTCGAGGTGGCCGGCGCGTCCAGGCCGCGCAGGATCTTCTCCGGGGTGACGGGCAGCGAGTCCACCCGGACCCCGGTCGCGTGGTAGATCGCGTTGACGATGGCCGGGATCGGCGAGTTGGCGGTCATCTCCCCGACGCCCTTGACGCCGTAGGGTCCGTTGGCCGATGGCGCTTCGAGCACGACGCTCTCGATCACCGGCAGATCGGCCGGACCCGGCATCAGGTACCCGGCGAAGTCCTTGGAGCTGTGGTCGCGCGACGGGTAGTAGGGCTCCGTCGTCTCGTACAGCGCGTGGCTCATGCCCATCCAGGCGCCACCATGGATCTGGCCCTCGACGAGGGCCGGGTTGACCATCCGGCCCACCTCGTACGCCGACCGGAGGGACAGCACGGTGACGCAGCCGGTCTCGGTGTCAACCTCCACCTCGGCCACCGTGCAGGCATACGCCTGCGTGGAGTCCGGGTCCATCGCGCCGGTCTCCGGGTCCACCGCGCTCTTGGGCTTCATCCAGGCGCCACGCCCGGCGATCGTGCGCCCGTACTGGAACTGCGCCCGGGAGGCGACGTCGGCGATCGCGAGCCGCTTGGTGGGCGACCCCGCCACGAAGACGAAGCCCTCCCCGTCGAGCACCAGGTCCTCGATCGAGACCTCCAGCTCCTCCGAGGCGAGGGCCAGGACGCTGTCCCTCGCCTCGATGGCCGCGAGCTTGACGGCATTGCCGACGCGGTGGGTGGCGCGCGAGGCGAACGTGCCCATGTCATGGGGGCCGGTATCGGTGTCGGCCGTCTGGACGACGATCTGGTCGTAGGGCACGCCGAGCGTCTCGGCCGCGATCTGGGCCATCACGGTCCGGAGCCCCTGGCCGAGGTCCGTGGCGGCGAGGACAACGTTGAACGATCCCGAGGTCGTGGCGTGGATGAGAGCCTGGGACGGGTCGCCACCGAGGTTCATGCCGGTGGGGTAGTTGACGGCCGCCATGCCGGTCCCGCGCAGCTTCGCCATGGCTAGCGGCCTCCTTCCTGGTCGCGGGGGGCGGACGTCATCGCCGCGAGATCCGGTGGCAGCTCGTGACCCACCAGCCGGGCCGCCGCCTGCATCGTCTCGATCAGCGTCGCGTCCGCGGTCGCCTTGCGGTGCGGCTTGATGTCGCCATTGCGGTGGGCGTTCCGGAAGCGGACCGTCCACGGGTCGAGGCCACAGCGCTCCGCGATCTTGTCCATCTGGACCTCGATCGCGAAGTGGCCCATCGTCACGCCGAAGCCGCGCATCGCCGAGGTGGGCGTGCGGTTCGTGTAGACGCAGTAGGCGTCCACCCAGGCATTGGGGATGGCGTACGGCCCGGTTGCGTTGGCGGCGAACTTGGTGATCGCGTAGGGGGTCTGCCGGCTGTAGGCGCCGCAGTCCGCCATGCCCGTGACCTTGCGCGCGACGATGGTGCCGTCGGCCATCACGCCGTCCTTGATCCGGATGGTCTCGGCGCTGCGCGTGGAGCTGACCTGCATCTCCTCGGACCGGCTGTAGACGTAGCGCACGGGCCGCCCGGTGAGCATCGCGCCCAGGGTCGCGAGCGGCTCCACGATCACGTCCACCTTGCCTCCGAAGCCGCCGCCCACGGTGCCGCCGATGAAGCGGAGACGGTTGGCCGGCAGCTGCAGGATGATCGAGGTGTTGTCGAGGCTGAAGTAGACCGCCTGCGTGTTGGTGTAGACGGTGAACCTGCCGTTGGCCTCGGGGACCGCGATGGCACCCGTCGTCTCGAGCGGGGCATGCTCGATGGGGCTGGTGCGGTACTCGCCCTCCACGATGTGGTCGGCCATGGCGAAGCCGGCCTCGACGTCGCCGTAGCGGACGCGGCGGCACTCGTGGCCCTCGTACATGAAGGTGTTGCTGCCCCAGTGGGTGACGATCGGGGCGCCGGGCGCGAGGGCCTCGTCCATGTCGAGGACGGCCGGCAGCTCCTCGAGGTCCAGGCGGACCTTCGAGACGGCCTCGTAGGCGGCATCCTCCGTCTCCGCGAGGATGGCCACGATCGGCTCGCCCTTGTAGCGGACCCGGTCCACGGGGAGGACGAACTCCTCCTCGGGCTCGACGCCGATGAGGCCGAGGATCGTGTAGACGTTGTGCGGGACGTCTGCGTGGGTGAGGGTGCGGACGAACCCCTTGACCCTGGCGGCCTCGGCGAGGTCCACGCCGCGGATCCGCGCGTGATGGAGCGGGCTGCGGACCATCTTGAGATGGAGCGTGCCCGGGAAGGCAAGGTCCCCGCTGTACTGCGTGCGGCCCGTGACATGGCCGACGCCGTCGTTGCGCTCGACGGAGGTGCCGACGACGTGCAGGGTGTCGCTCATCGCGCGGTCTCCCCGAGCGCGGTGGCCGCGGCCTCGATCGCCCCGATCACCGGCTCGTAGCCGGTGCAGCGGCAGACGTTGCCCGAGAGCGCCTCGACGATCTCCTCGCGGGATGGATGGGGGTGCCGGTCCAGCAGGGCCTTGGCGACCATCTCCATGCCCGGCGTGCAGTAGCCGCACTGGAAGCCGTTGGCGTCGAGGAACGCCCGCTGGATCGGGTGCAGGCCCTCGGCCGGGGTCAGGCCCTCGAGGGTCGTGACCCGGCGACCGGCGACATCCTCCACCGGGAGCAGGCAGGACAGCATCGGGTCGCCGTCCACCAGGACGGTGCAGCTGCCGCAGCCTCCCTGCCGGCAGCCCTCCTTGACGGACGTGTGGCCGAGCTGCTCCCGCAGGACTGCCTGCAGGGTGGCCAGGGGGCGGGCCAGGACCTCGACCTCGCGCCCGGAGAGCTCGAAGCCGACGACGACGGAGCCCATGCTACGCACCCCTTCCGATCCGGGAGGCGAGCTGCTCGAGCGCTCGGCCCGTGATGACGCCGGTCATCCGGCGGCGGTACCAGTCCGACGCGACCGCGTCACTGAACGGCTCGCAGGCCGCGACGGCTGCGGCCACGGCGCGCGCGATGGCATCCGCGTCGGGCGTCCGGCCCTCGAGGACCGTCTCCGCCTCGCAGGCACGCATGGGGTACGGCCCGACCGCCCCAAGCGCGATGCGGACGTCCCGGAGCCGCTCGCCATCGGCGCCGGCCCGCACGGCGACCGTCACCACGGCCGGGGTGTTGGCGGCCTTGCGGCCGAGCTTGGCGAAGACGCCGGCCCCGGCACCCGTGGGCACGACGATCGCGGTGACGATCTCGTCGAGCGCGAGCCCGGTGGTCATGAAGCCGGTGAAGAAGTCCGCGACGGCGATCGACCGCTCGCCACGAAGGCTGGCGACGACAACCGTCGCGTCGAGCGCGAGCAGTGCCACCGCGATGTCACCGCCGGGCGGCGGGGTGAACAGGTTGCCGCCCACGGTGCCCATGTTGCGCACGGACCAGCTGGCGGTCCGTGCCGCAGCCTCGGCAAGCAGCGGGATTGCGTCCTGCTCGGCGAGGGTGGTCAGCGTGGTCGTGGCGCCGATGCGCACGCCGTCCGGGGTGCGCGAGATGCCGTCGAGGCCCGCCTTGCGCAGCCCCATCACCCGGCCGGGAAGCGAGATCCCCTCGTTGATGAGCGGCATCGCGACCGTGCCGCCGGCCATCACGAGGAGCTCCGGCCCGTGGCGGTCCAGCAAGCCCAGCGCCTCGGGGAGCGAGGCCGGGAGGTAGTAGTCGGTGACGGTCACTCGGGGTCCTCCGTGGACGATGGAGCCGTGGACGATGGAGCCGTGGTCGCGGTGGTGGTCGAGGTCGCGGGGAGCGCGGGGGTGTTCGATCTGGTGGGGGCGGCTGCGGCGGCGGCGAGGCGGAGGTCGAGCGCGCGCAGGCCCTGGCCGATCAGGGTCTGGGCAAGGCGCTCCACGAAGCCCGAGTCGAGCCGCGCAAGCGGGCCGTCGATGGTGCCCGCGCCGCGATACGAGAGGAAGGTGCCCGAAGCCTCGGGCTGGAGCGTGAGGTCGGCGTGGCCGCGGACGGCACCCATCGAGCCCTCGACGCTGCCGTCGAGGCGGGTGCGGTGCGGCGGGTCGCTGTCGCCGAGGCGGACGGTGGTCCGGTACTCCCCCACGGCGCCCGGGAGCCGCAGGACCAGCAGCCCGCGGTAGGCGCCGTCGGGTGCCCGCTCGACGGATCGGGCGCCGGGGATGATCGAGAGCAGCGTGGCCGGGTCGCAGATGGCGGCGAAGACCGAGTCGGGCGGGGCGGCGAGGTGCGCGGTTCCGGCAAGGTTCATGCGGAGCCCGCGGCGGACGTTGCATGGACGTCCAAGGCGGCCACCGGGGCGGTACCGGCGCCCTCGAGCAGGGCGACACCAACGTGGTCGAGGTGTGCCTGCATCGCCGCCGCGGCCGCCTCGGGGTCGTGGGCGTGCAGCGCCGCGAGCACCGGCTGGTGATCGCGCAGGGCCCGCTCGCGCACCGCCCGCGCGGCGCCGGTCCGCTCACGGCTGACCTTGGCCAGGGTGTTCACGATTCCCATGAACTGGCTCAGCAGGAAGTTGCCGGCGGCTGCGCTGATGGCGTTGTGGAACTCGATGTCGAGCGAGCTGAACCGGTCCGCGTCGTCGAGCGCGCCCTCGAGCCCGGCGAAGATTCGGTCGAGGCCGGCGAGGCCGGCGGCGTCGATCCGGAGCGCCGCCAGCCGGACGTTGCCCGTCTCGAGGACGCGGCGGGCCTCGAGGACCTGGGCCAGCGCGAAGGTGTCCTTCGAGAACACGAAGTCCAGGTGGGAGACGAGCTGCTGGGGCTCGAGCGCCGTGATGTACGTCCCCGCTCCCTGCCGGATCTCGACGACCTTCATGATCGCGAGCGCTCGGAGCGCCTCGCGCAGGACCGGCCGGCTGACCTGCATGGCCGCGGCGAGATTGCGCTCCGCGGGCAGCTTGTCACCGGGGCGCAGCTGTTGGGCCCGGATGAGGTCGAGGAGCCGGGCGGCGATCTCCTCGGGCAGGGTGGTCCGGTTCATGACCGCGAACTGGGGCCACGGGTGCCCGGGGGTCGGGCCGGAGAGGGTGTGGGCCCCGGCCGCCGCCGCCGCCGTGATGGCCGGAGCGGACGGGGCGGAGCCGACGTCGCGATCCGTCACCGGTTCGGCGATACCCACGCAGGTCGATCCCTCGTCGTCGGGGACGTCCGCCCCGGGATGGCAGGATGCTATGGCCGTCTGATAAAGTCGTCAACTGGTCAGACCAATTAGCCAGCCATGAGGAAGCCCAACAGATGATCGAGCGGCACATCAGCTTCACCGTCCCCACGGACAAGGCGGCGGACTTCGAGCGCTTCTTCGTCGATGCGTACCGTCCGCCCGTTCTCGACATGCCCGGCCTCATCGAGTGCACCATGCTGCGCGAGATGGACAATCCCGAGGCCTACCAGATGGTCTTCCGCTGGGAGACGGCGGAGAACGCCGCTGCCTGGCGCACCAGCGAGGTCCACCAGGGCCTCCAGCCCACCCTCGCCTCCCTCAACACCGGAATGGTCATCACCCCGTATCGCAAGATCGCCTGACGATCATGGCCGACGAGCGGATCCTGGTCACCGGGGGCACCGGCTGCATCGGCGCGTGGGTGGTGCGCAAGCTCGTCCGCGAGGGGGCGCCGGTCACGGTGCTCGCCTCGCACCGGCGGTTCGACAGGCTCCGCCTGCTGCTCTCCCCGGCGGAGCTGGAGCAGGTGGACCTTCTCGACGGCACGCTCGACGACATGGCGGCGGTCGAGGCCCACGCGCGCCGCTCGGGCGTGACGCGGATCATCCACCTCGCGGCGCTGCAGTTCCCGTTCTGCGCCGCGGACCCCGTCGCAGGCGCACGCGTCAACGTCGAGGGCACGGTCGCGGTGTTCGAGCTCGTCCGCCGACTCGGGCTCGAACGCCTCGTCTACGCCAGCAGCGCGGCGGTCTACGGGCCAAAGACCATGTACGCCGCGGTGGTGGGCGCGGACGCGCCGCTCCACCCGACGTCCCACTACGGCGTCTACAAGGTGGCCAACGAGCAGTCCGCGCAGGTCTACTGGGCGAACTCGGGCATCTCCAGCATCGGCCTGCGGCCCCACTCCGCCTACGGGCCGGGACGCGACCAGGGCGTGACCTCGAAACCCACGGCGGCGATGATCGCGGCGGCGGCGGGCCGCCCCTACCAGGTGAACTTCTCGGGTGGCGCCCAGTTCCAGTTCGCGGGCGACGTGGCCGACGCGTTCATCGCGGCCGCTCGCAGCCGCGCCGAGGGGGCCGCCGTCTACAGCCTCGGCGGACCGCGGATCACCGTCGGCGAGATCATCGCCGGCATCGAGGCGGTGGAGCCGGCCGCCCGCGGGACGATCACCTCGGAGGATCGGTCGCTCCCGTTCCCCGAGGCGTTCGACGGCGGGCCCGCAGAACGTGCGCTCGGGATCGGCGGCTACACCCCGCTCGAAGACGGCATCCGGACCACGATCGAGACCTATCGCGCAGCCCTCGCCGACGGCCGCCTCGACGGCGCCTGGCTGGACCGGGTGCTCGGCGCCTGACGGGACTGGAGGAACCCGATCCAGATGGCGGACCTGGCGCCCCGGCTGACTGCCCTCGGGGTCGTGCCGGTGGTGACGATCGACGATGCCGCGGACGCACCGGCCCTTGCGGCGGCGCTTGCCGCAGGCGGCCTCCCGGTCGCCGAGATCACGTTCCGGACCGAAGCCGCGGCGGCGGCCATCGCTGCGATGCGGTCCAGCCGGCCGGACGTGCTGGTGGGCGCCGGCACCGTCCTCGACGCCGGAACCGGGGACCGGGCGCTCGACGCGGGCCCCGCCTTCATCGTGGCGCCCGGGTTCAACCCGGACGGCGATCGGGCAGGACCCGGGCGGCGATTGGGCAGGACCCGGGCAGGACCCCCCGGCGCGCCGGGGCACCACCGGCGCAGCCGCGTCCGGCACCCCTGACCTCCGTGTGATGGGAGATCGGGCGTCCCCATGGTCTCCTGAGCCAGGATCGACGTCTGGGAGGACGCCGCCACATCGCGCACATGGGAGGATCCATCGATGCCGATTGTCCGCGCCGGACCCAACGAGTACCTGCTCGTCGGGCGCAACGGGAAGCTCGAGAACCGCGGGTCGGCGACCGGGGGCTGGTTGCGTCCGGGGACGATCACGGTCCTCGTCCCGTCCACGAAGCAGGAGGCGGAGTTCGCCTTCACCCAGGAGACGAAGGACGGGATCCCGCTCCGCTTCAAGGGGATCGTGATCTACCGGGTGACGGACCCGGTCGCGGCGGCCCACCTGTTCGACTTCGGCAGCGGCCAGGGCACCGGCGAGATCAGCAGGCTGCTGACCCACATCTGTCTCGGTGAGCTGCGGCACGCGGTCTCGCACATGACGATGGTCGAATGCATCGAGGAACGGCGCACCACGCTCTCGGGGGT
>JBAXFC010000022.1:0-16823 GCA_037140135.1 Chloroflexota bacterium | reverse complement strand
TCACCCGCCCAGAGGATCGCGCCCGGCCGGCAGCGGGTGATGCACAGGCCGCAGCGCTCGCAGCGGTCTCCGGCCAGGATCGCCTTCCCGCCCACCATCTCGATGGCACCCGGGCCGCAGGACCCGACGCACAGCTTGCAGCCGGTGCACAGGTCCAGGTCCACCACCGGCGGAGCTGCGACCTGCTCGGCAACGGCCTCACGGTGGGCCAGGCCTCGGACCTGGCCGAGCGAGGTGTAGCCGTGGGCCGCCAGCCACGCAGCGGTCTCGGCGGCGATCCTCCCGAACACGGACGGACCGCGCAGGATCGCAGCCGTGCAGACCTGGACCGCGGACGCGCCGGCCATCGCCATCTCGATGACGTCGATGCCGCGGCTGATCCCGCCGCACCCGATGACCGGGACGTCCACCGCGCGTGCGATGTCGAACACGCTCTGCACCGCGAGCGGCTTGAGCGCTGGTCCCGAGAGCCAGCCCGATCCCGCGCCACCGCCCATCCGCGGCCGCCCGGTCTCGATGTCGATGGCGAGGCAGGGCCCGAACGAGTTGATCGCGACCAGGGCATCGGCCCCGGCCCGGACGGCGAGCTCGGCGGCGCGCGGCAGCTCCCGGCCCAGCGGGCTGAGCTTGACGAACACCGGCACCTCGACCGCGTCCTTCGCCGCCTTGATCGCGTCCACCATCGGGCCCGGGTCCTCGCCGATGTAGTGGGTGGAGAGCTCCAGCGCATCGGCGAACGGCCGGACACGCGGGGCGAGCCAGGCGATGTCGTCCGCGCTGTACCCAAGACTCACGATCAGCGGCACGCCCGCGCTCCGCGCACGCGGAAGCTCCTCCTCCAGCCAGCGCTCCGGCGGCAGCTCGGACCAGCGCTCGGCGTTGAGGAAGCCGTGGGTGATCTCGGCCATGTTGGGTGTCGGGACGACGGCCGCCGATCGCGAGATGGTCTTGGCGACCAGGCCGCCGGCCCCGCCCTCGGCGCAGGCGAGGATTGCCGCCGCGTCACGCACGGGCGGCCCCGCCGCCGTGAGCACGGGGTTGGCGAAGCGGATGCCACAGAGCTCGACCGACGGGTCCACCCCGGCGGTGTCGGGGGGCGTCCTGTCGCGGGTCATCGGGCCGCCGCCCGGCGCGGATCGAACGGGTGCTCCGCGATCCTGCCAAGCCTGTCCCAGAGACGCGCCGATTCGTCGCGCGCCTCGGCCGCAAGCCGGCCACCGTCCATCCGCGTCAGCCTCCGATCGCGCACGGCGACCTCGCCCGCCACCACCACGTCGCGGACGTTCCGCGCGGAGAGGCCGAAGATCCAGTGACCCGGCAGCGAGCGCGCATCGATCGGTGCCGGCGATGGATAGTCGAGCACGACGAGATCCGCCGGCGCGCCCGCCTCCAGCCGCCCGAGGAGCGGCTCCCCGAATGCGTCGCCCGCGACCCGCGCGGACTGGCCGAGCCGGGCGAGAGCCCAGGACGGGTCGCCGGTGATGCCGTCCTCGCGGGCCCGCAGGTAGGCGACCCGCGACTCCTCGAACATGTCGGCGCCGATCCCGTCGGTGCCCAGCGCCACCCGAGATCCGAGGCGGGCCAGTGGCGGCCGGCCCACCCGGTTGTTCATGTTCGAGCGCGCGTTGTGGAGCACCGTGGCGCCGGCCTCGAGGACCAGCGCAGGCTCATCACCCTGCAGGCGTACCGCGTGGGCGACGAGCGTGCGCGAGTCCATGGCACCTGCCCGCGTGAGCCGCTCGACGACGCTCATGCCGAAGCGCTCGCGGCAGTCGTCCTCGTCGGCCTGGTCCTCGGCAACGTGGATGTGCAGACCCACCCCTGCGGCTTCGACCGCGTCCACGCAGGCGGCGAGGGTGGCGTCGGACAGCGTGAACGACGCATGCGCCCCGATCATCGCGCGCGCCAGCGGCATGGAGCCTCCGCTCGCCCGGGCCGCGAACCGGCGGTTCTCGGCCACGCCGGCGGCGGACCGTTCCGGTCCATCGCGATCGGTGACCTCGTACGCGAGGACGCCCCGGATCCCGAGCCCTGCGAGCGCCTCGGCCACGAGATCCAACGACCCGTCGATCACCTCCGGCGACGCGTGATGGTCCACGAGGGCGGTGGTGCCCGCGAGGAGCGCCTCGGCGCCACCCACGAGCGCCGATGCCCGGATCGACGGCGCGTCCAGCGCCCGGTCGAGGCGCCACCAGACGCGCCGCAGCACCTCGATGAAGTCCTGCGGGGGCTCCAGCGTGTACGGCATGCCGCGCGCGAGCGACGAGTACAGGTGGGTGTGCGCGCAGACGTTGCCCGGGATGACGAGACAGCCGCGAGCGTCGATGCGTTGGGCGGCATCCTCGGGTGCGGTCGCCCGGGCCGGCGTGCCCTCGCTCTGCGGCAGGACCCGGACCACCCGCCCGCCTTCGATCTCCACGTCGCCGTGCACCACCCCGACCGGGTCCAGCGACGTCACGACCGTCCCGCCACTGACGACCAGGCTCATCCCCGGGGCTCCGTCGCGCTCACAGGCGCCCTCACGGATCCCTTCGCAGCCTCGCGGGCCAGGCGTGGCAGCAGCGCCCGGGCCGCGGCGGAGTCCCGCATCGGCGTGCAGGTGCGCCGGATGCCATCAAACGCGTACAGGGCGCCGGCAACGGCGGCGGCCGTCGGAACGAGCACGGCCTCGCCCATCCCCTTCGCCCCGAACGGACCCTCCGGCTGCGGCACCTCGACCAGGATCGCCTCCACGGGGGGCATCGCGGCCGCCGGAATGATGCCGAGCGACTTGAGCGTGCCGGTGACAGGGACCCCGTCCGCGGTCTCGAACGCCTCGGTCAGCGCCATGCCGAGACCCATGTGGACCCCACCCTCCACCTGGCCGCGCAGCAGGACAGGGTTGAGCGCCCGGCCCACATCGTGGGCGGCGACGATCCGCTCCACCCGGCCGTCGTCGTCGAGGATCACGACCTGGGTCGCCCAGCCGTAGGCGAAGTGGGTGACGGGCTCCACAACCGGCGCCTCGAGCCTGGTGGTCCAGTCCACGACCATCTCGCCCGCGAAGTCCCGGCCGGCCAGGTCCTCCAGGCGGGCGCCCGCGTCCAGCGCCGCCCGAAGCGCTTCGCATGCCTTGAGGACCGCGCGCCCGCCGAGCATCGTGGCCCGCGACGAGGTGGTCTCTCCCGTGTCCAGCTCGCGATGCGTGTCCACGACCACGCGGACCCGGCCGGGGTCGATGCCCAACCCGGCCGCCGCGAGATCCCGGAAGACGGTGTGGCAGCCCTGGCCCATCTCGGTCCAGGAGTGGAACAGGGTGACCGTGCCGTCCGCCTCGGGACGGAGGACCGCGTGGCCGCGCTCCGTCAGCCCGTTGCCCACGCCCACGTTCTTGATGGCGCAGGCGATGCCCGCGTACCGCGCGCCCTTGTAGGCGTCCTTGACCGCGAGCAGGGTGGCGCGCACGCCGACGCCCTCGCCCAGCTTCTGTCCCGTCGTCGTGCGATCCCCCACGTCGAGCGCGTTGCGCCAGCGGAAGTCCCAGCCGTCGATGCCCACCGACTCGGCGAGCATGTCCAGCACGCCCTCGAGCGCGAAGTCGGCCTGGTTCGCCCCGAATCCGCGCATGGCGCCCGACGGCGGGTTGTTCGTGTAGACGGCTGTGGCCTCCACGTCCACGTTGGGGACGCGATACGGGCCGCAGGCGTGACCCGCGGCTCGCTCCAGGACCTTGCCGCCCACGCTGGCATAGGCGCCGTTGTCCCCCGTGATCCGCGCCCGGACCGCGACGAGGTTGCCCTCGGCGTCGCACCCGGCGGTGTAGTCGAGCCACATGGGATGGCGCTTGACGTGGAACCACATGCTCTCGCGGCGGGCGAGCCGCAGGAGCACCGGGCGGCCGGTGACGAACGCGAGCAGCGCCGCCTGGCCCTGGACGCTGAGGTCCTCCTTGCCGCCGAACGCGCCACCGGTGGAGACCTGCGTCACGAGGACGTCCGCGGCCGCCAGGCCCAGGAACGAGGCGACCTGGCGGCGATCCTCCCAGGCGCCCTGCCCGGGGGAGTAGAGGTGGACCCGGTGGTCGGTCACGGTCGCGCCATCGGGCCCCACGGCGCCGGCGGGCACGGCCAGCGCCGCCTCGGGCTCCAGGAAGGCGTGCTCGATGGCCGCGGTCCGGAAGCTCCCGCCGGCCACGTGCGCGGCGCCCGCGAGGGCCGCGTCCGCATCGCCGCGCCGCACGACGGAGCGGGACAGGACGTTGCCGCCCTCGTGAACCAGGGGCGCCCCGTCGGCCTGCGCCTCGAACGGGTCCGTGACCGCGGGCAACGGCTCCAGCTCCACCACGATGAGCGCGGCGGCCGCGGCGGCGATCTCGCGGGTCTCCGCGGCGACGGCGGCCAGGACGTCACCCACATACCGGACGATCTCGCCCTCGGCCACCAGGAGCGGCCAGTCCGGCCGGATGAGCCCCTGCTCGCGGCGGCCGGGGACGTCCGCGGCCGTCACCACCGCAACCACGCCCGGGACCGCGCGCGCCGCCGTCGAGTCGATGGAGCGCACGTGCGCGCGCGGAACACCGGCGAACCGCAGCGCGCCGTGCAGCATGCCCGGCGCGACGAGGTCGCCCACGAACGGCTTCTCGCCCAGGGCGAGGGCCCGACCCTCGTAGCGCGGGCCGGTCACCGCCTCCACACCTGCAGCCTCGCCGCGGCGCACGGCGGCGACCTGTGCGATCGCGTCGATGATCGAGACGTAGCCCGTGCAGCGGCAGAGGTTGCCTGCCAGCGCGTGGGCGATGACCTCGCGGTCAGGGGCGGGCTCACGGCGCAGCAGGGCCTCGGCCTTCATGACGATGCCGGGCGAGCAGTAGCCGCACTGGGAGGCGCCGGTGGCGACGAAGGCGTCAGCCCAGAGCGCGCGCATCTCGGCCGGCAGGCCCTCGACGGTCTCGATGACGCGACCCTCGGCCCGCTCGGCCGGCCGGGCGCAGGACACGACCGCATGCCCGTCCACGATCACGGTGCACGCGCCGCACGAGCCCTCGGGCGCGCAGCCGTCCTTCATCGAACGGAGGCCACACCGCTCCCGCAGGACGTGGAGCAACGATTCGCCCGGTTCGATGTCCAGGGCGACCGTGCGGCCGTTCAACGTGAAGTCCATCGGACCTCCTCGCGGACGCCAGCGTCGGACCGTCTGGCCCTATGCCAACAACGTCCCGAACTTGGATGGTAGGAAGGATCGGTCCGGGCCTGCGCGTGCCGTGTGGCCCGAACCCCGTGAGCGCCCGGGCATTCGACGCCCGGCGCCGGAGCCGCTCTTGGAGGACGTGCATGCGTCGGCTGGGCCTCGAACGGGACATCGTGGACACGGTCGTGCGCGACCTGGCCGCCGGCCGCTGCCGGTCGCTCGGCGTGCGCCTGCCCACGTTCGCGCAGCTCGCCGACCCGGACACCATCCCGGGCGACATCACGGACCGGCTCGCGAACCTGGACCCCGACGCGGCCGATCCCCTGAACCTGTTCCGCGCGCACTGGTTCAACGACGCCTCGCGCGCCCGGCGCACAGCGGTTCCCGGGCACCTGGTCCTGCCCGAGTCGCTCACCGGGGTTGCCTCGCCCATCGTCATCGCCCTGGGCGACCGCTTCCCGATGATCGGCTCGCACAAGGTGATCGCCGCGTACGGGTGCCTCGCGCCGCGGATCGTCACCGGCCAGTTCGACCCCACCAGCCAGCGCGCGGTCTGGCCGTCCACCGGCAACTACTGCCGGGGCGGCGTCGCCATCAGCCGGATCATGGGCTGCCGCGGCGTGGCGGTCCTGCCCGCGGGCATGAGCCGCGAGCGCTTCGCGTGGCTCGAGCGGTGGGCGGCAGACCCGGCCGACATCATCCGCACGCCCGGCACCGAGTCCAACGTCAAGGAGATCTACGACGAGTGCGCGGTCCTGGACCGTGACCCGGACGCCGTGATCTTCAACCAGTTCAGCGAGTTCGCGAACCACGTCGCCCACTATGCGATCACCGGGCGGGCGCTCGAGCGGGTCTTCGAGCACGTCGCGGCGGACCGGCCCGGCGCGCGCGCGGCGGCCTTCGTCTCGGCCACGGGTTCTGCGGGAACCATCGGAGCGGGCGACTACCTCAAGGAGCACCTGGGCAGCCTGACGGTCGCCGTCGAGGCGGTCGAGTGCCCCACGATGCTGGCCGGCGGCTTCGGCGAGCACAACATCCAGGGCATCGGTGACAAGCACATCCCGCTGATCCACAACGTGATGGCGACGGATCTCGTGGTGGGCATCTCAGACCGGGCGACGGACGACCTGCTGGTCCTGTTCAACACCGAGGTGGGCCGGCAGTACCTCGTGGAGCGCCAGGGTGTGCCCGCGGAGCTGGTGGCGGCGCTCTCGTCGCTGGGCCTCTCGTCCATCTGCAACGTCCTCGCCGCGATCAAGGTCGCGCGCCACCAGCGCCTGGGCCCGGACGACGTCCTGCTCACCGTGGCAACGGACGGCGCGGTCATGTACGGGACCGAGATCGAGCGGATCACCGCCCGTGACTTCCCGCGCGGCTTCGACACCGTGGCCGCGGGCGAGACGTGGGGGCGCCGGCTGGCCGCGGCAGGCGTGGACCACGTGCTCGAGATGACGCGGCCCGAGCGCGACCGCGTGTTCAACCTGGGCTACTTCACCTGGGTGGAGCAGCAGGGTGTCACGCTCGACGAGTTCGAGGTCCGGCGCGACCAGCGGTTCTGGGTCGAGACCCGCGAGATCGTCCACCGCTGGGACGAGCTGATCGGGGAGTTCAACGAGCGGGTCGCCGCATCGTGAGCGCGGCGCCGGGTCGCGGGCATGACGCTCCGTCCCCGCCCTCGGTGGAGACGGGGCTGGTCTGCGCCGGCTGTGGCGCGCTCGGCCCGGCCCATCGCCCGTTCACGCCGCGCTGCCCGAACCGTCGCCCGGGCGACGACATCGACCACGTCATGGTCCGCGGCATCGACCTCGCGCGCCTGGACGTTCCCGCGGACCCTGACCCGAACCCGTTCATCCGGTACCGCTCGCTGTTCCACGCCTACCATGTGGCCCGCGCCGCGCGCTGGGCCGACGCCCGGTACGTGGACCTCGTGGGCGAGCTGGACGTCGCGGTCGCGGCCGTCGGCGGGCACGGCTTCCGGATGACGCCGCTCCTGCGGGTGCCCGCGCTGGCGCGCGCTGCCGGCTTGGGCCCGGACGGGACGGTCTGGGTCAAGGACGAGACGGGCAACGTCGGCGGCTCGCACAAGGGCCGCCACCTGTTCGGGATCCTGCTGGAGCTGCGGATCGCGGAAGCGCTTGGCGAGAGCGATCCGGCGGCACCGCTGGCGATCGCGTCGTGCGGGAACGCCGCCCTGGCCGCGGCGGTCGTGGCGAGGGCCGCAGACCGGGAGCTGCTCGTCTTCGTGCCCGACGGGGCGGACCCAGGGGTCCTCGCCCGGCTGCACGACCTGGGCGCGACGATCGCGACCTGCCCCAGGCGGTCCGGCGAGGCGGGCGATCCCTCGTACCTGCGCCTGCAGGAGGCGATCGCCGGGGGCGCGATCCCGTTCACCTGCCAGGGCCCCGACAACGGCCTCGCGATCGAGGGCGGCGCGACGCTCGCCTGGGAGATCGTGGACGGCCTGCGCGCGGCCGGCGCGGCGCTCGGCCGGATCGTGGTCCAGGTGGGCGGCGGCGCGCTGGCGTCCGGGATCGCGCTCGGGTTCGATGACGCGGTCACGCTGGGGGCTCTTCCCCACGCTCCGCGCCTTGACACGGTGCAGACCCGGGGTGCCTGGCCGCTGGCGCGGGCCCACGAGCACCTGCTCGCGGACCTGGACGCGAACGCGGGCGAGGCGCTGGACAAGGAGCTGGTCCACGACGTGCTGCGCGTCGCTGCCAACCACCGCTCGCGCTACATGCGCCCGTGGGAGACGGAGCCCGTGAGCGTGGCCCACGGCATCCTTGACGACGAGACCTACGACTGGCTCGCCGTGGAGCGCGCGATGCTCGTCACCGGCGGCCGCTCGCTGGTGGTTGATGAGCGCGCCCTGCTCGAGGCCAATGGCATCGCCTGCGAGGCAGCCGGCATCGGTGCCGACGAGACGGGCACCGCGGGCGTCGCGGGCCTGCTCGCGCTCGGCGCAGCCGGGCACCTCGCCCCATCCGAATCGGTCGCGGTCGTCCTCTCCGGCGTCCGCCGTGCCTCCAGCGCAAAGGAGTGACGATGCCGGCCCCCGCCCTCGCCCGCCTCGACGCCGCAACGCTCGAGACCCTCCACGGGCGCAGCATGCTGCTCACGCAGGACTGGAGCACGCGCGAGATCGAAGCGCTGTGCACGCTGGCGGAGACGCTCCAGCAGCTCGACACCGTCGGCAAGGTCCCGCCGCTCTTCGCCCAGCAGCTGTTCTGGGCGCTCTTCTTCGACAACTCCACGCGGACCAAGTCGTCCTGGGCGGGTGCCGCGGCGCGATTCGGCGGGCAGCCGGTCATCGTGGACGGCTCGTCCACGCAGGTCAGCCACGGCGAGACGTCGGTGGAGACCGGCGCCATGCTGGGCATGAACGCGCATGCCCTGGGCATCCGGCACGACCTGATCCTCGGCGAGGGCAACCGCTTCATGCGCGATGCCAAGCAGGGCATCGACGACTACCTCGCCGCCACCGGTGACGAGCGGGCCGTGCCGGTGGTCAACCTCCAGTGCGACATCGACCACCCCACCCAGGCGCTCGCGGACCTGCTCTGGCTGCGCGAGCGGTTCCCGGACGGCCTCGCGGGCCGCACGATCACCATGAGCTGGGCCTACTCGCCCAGCTACGCGAAGCCGCTGTCAGTTGCGCAGGGCGTGGTCACCCTCATGACCCGGTTCGGGGCGCACGTCCGGCTGGCCCACCCCGAGGGCTACCGGCTGATGGACGAGCCGCTCGCGTCGGCCCGGGCCAACGCCGAGGCATCGGGCGGCTCCTTCGAGGTCGTGCACGACATGGACGCGGCCTTCGCCGGCGCGGACGTCGTGTACCCCAAGAGCTGGGGCCCGTTCGACCTGATGACCGAGCGGGTCGCGGCCAACCGGTCCAGGGACACTGAGGCGATGCGCGACATCGAGCGGCGCGCGCTCGAGCGCAACGCGGCCCACGCGGACTGGATCGCCGACGAGCGGCGGATGGACCTCACCCGCGATGGCGACGGGCTGTACCTGCACTGCCTCCCAGCCGACATCGGCGCCGAGGTGAGCCCGGCCGTCATGGAGCGGTTCCGCGTCGATCTCGCCCGCCAGGCGAACAAGAAGGTCTACGCGATCATGGCCCTGCTGGCCGCGGCCAAGTCGCGGGATCTCGCAGCCACCCTGGGACGCGCGGCCGCGTCCTGAGCACGCCGACCCCCCCGATCCGCTCGACATCCACGCCCAGCCACCCTTCCAGCGAGGCCCCATCGATGACCCTGGACGAGAAGATCTCAGAGCTCACCCGCGCCTACCGTCCGCTCGCGATCGAGATCCTCAAGGAGACGATCCGCGTCCCTGCCGACTACGTGGACAAGCCGGTGGACGAGGGCGGCGACCCTCTCTGCGGGACCTCCAACCACGAGGGTCCGAGGGTGGAGTACCTGCGCCAGACCCTGGTCAGGATCGGCGCCGTGGAGCGGCCCGAGGATGCCTGGTTCGACGACTTCGGCAACCTCACCTGGGTCCTCATGGACCGCCAGGACGGCATCCCGGACAACGAGAAGACCGTCGTCTACTTCGACGGCCACACGGACACCGTCTGGCCGCTTCGCGACCGCTGGCACGAGGCCACCGGCGGCCTCGACCCGTTCGACGGGCTGGTGGACGAGAGCAGGCTCAACCGCGAGTTCCTGCGCGCGGAGCTGGGCTTCCTGCCGCCCGACGAGGAGTGGCACCACCTGGTCTGGGGCCGCGGCGCGGCCGACCAGCTCTCGGGCGTGGTCAGCCAGGTGGTCGCCTCCAAGGTCCTGGTGGAGACGAAGGCCCTCGGGTCCCTGCGCGGCGTCATCGTCCGCAGCTACGCAACCGTGGCCGAGGAGGACAACGACGGCGGCAGCATGATGCACGTCCGCCGGCACGAGTGGCCGGACGCCGGCCCCGAGCTCATCCCCGACGCCTACGTCCTGACCGAGGGCACCGGCTGCGCCAACGACGGCGCGGCGGGCATCTACCGTGGCCAGCGCGGGCGGATGCAGATCGAGGTGGAGGTCACCGGCAAGAGCTGCCACGGCTCCATGCCCTGGGAGGGCCGCAACCCGCTCGAGCTGGGCGCTCCGATCCTGGTGGAGGCGGCGGCCCGCTACCGCGACGGCGTGGACATGGGCGTCGATCCGTTCCTCGGCGGCGGCACGCGCACGGCCAGCTGGGCGAGGCTCGACACCCCGAGCGACTGCGCCGTTCCCGAGCGCTTCACCTTCCGCTTCGACCGGCGCCTCACGGCGGGCGAGGATCCCCAGGCGGCCCTGGCTGCCGTGGAGTCCATGCCCAGCGTCGCCGCCGCCCGCGAGGCCGGCTGCAGGGTCGAGGTGCGCGCGCCGTACTACGACCGCCCGTCCTGGAAGGGCACCAGGGCCGACAACGCGCAGATCTATCCCGGCTGGGTGACACCCGCGGACCATCCGGCGGTCCTCGCCGCGGTGGACGCGTACGCCGCCTGTGCCACCCCGATCGTGGAGCTCACCACCGGCAGCGGCTCCCTGCACCGTGATCCACGGGTGGGCCGCTGGATCTTCTCCACGGACGGCGTCGGCTTCCCGGTCCCGCCCGATGACCCCACGCTCCCTGTCCGCGACGGCAAGGACTGGGTGGAGGACGGCACGTTCACCTACCCGCCGATGATCGGCATCGGGGTGGGCATCGAACAGAATGTGCACAAGATCGGCGAGTGCATCGACTCGCGCGAGTTCGACGCCGTGATTGCGACGCTCGCCCGCTTCCCGAGCCGGCTGCGCGAGCGCAAGACCGGCGTGGCGCTGTCCTGACAGGCCGGGCCATCCGGCCGTTGCAGGCACCCCGGGCCGGCGCGATGCTCGCCCCATGAGCACCGTGGCCGACGCCGCGGGCCGGGTTGGGGCGGATCGCAGCGAGCCTCTCCGGCGCGAGGGCGCGGCGAAGCTGACCGGCGCCGCCCGCTTCACGGACGACATCGTCGTGCCTGGGGCGTGGTACGGCGCGACCGTGCGGGCGACGGAGGCACATGCGCGCCTGCTCGGGATCGATCTCGACCCGGGCTTCGACTGGTCGCAGGTCGTGGTGGTCACCGCCGCCGACATCCCCGGCGAGAACGTCGTCGCGTCGCTGGCGCTGGACCAGCCCGCGCTCGTCGCCGACGAGATCCGCCACGTCGCCGAGCCCGTGGCCCTGGTCGCGGCCCCGGACCCGGCCCTGGCCCGGGCGGCACGCGACGCCATCCGCCTGCGGACGGAGCCGCTGCCGGCGGTGCTCGACCCGCTGGCCTCGACCGAGGCCTGCAAGCGATTCGAGATCACGAGGGGCGACCTGGATGCGGGCTTCGCGGCAGCCGACCTCGTGCTCGAGGGCACGTACCGCACCGGCTACCAGGAGCAGGCGTACCTCGAGCCGCAGGCGATGTTCGCGATCCCGCGCGCGGACGGCGGCATCGAGGTCCACGGCTCGCTGCAGTGCCCGTACTACGTGCACACGGCCCTGGTGCGGGCGATGGGCCTGCCGGCCGACCAGGTCGTCGTGATCCAGGAGGAGACCGGCGGCGCCTTCGGCGGCAAGGAGGACTACCCGTCCATCCTGGCGGTCCACGTGGCGCTGCTCGCACGCAAGGCCGGGCGGCCGGTGCGGATCGCGTACGACCGCCACGAGGACCTCGCCGCCACGACCAAGCGCCACCCGGGCGTGATCCACCACCGCACGGGCGTCACCAACGACGGGCTGCTGGTTGCCCAGGACATCGAGTTCGTCCTCGACGCGGGGGCCTACACCACCGTCTCGCCCGTGGTGGTGTCGCGCGGGGGCCTCCACGCGACCGGCCCCTACCGCTGTCCGAACGTCAGGGTGCGGGCGCACGCGGCGATGACCAACACCCCGCCCAATGGCGCGTTCCGCGGCTTCGGGGCCCCGCAGGCGCAGTTCGCGGCCGAGACGCACCTCGACCGCATCGCGGACGCGCTGGGCATCTCGCCCCTCGAGATCCGGAGGCGCAACGCCTATCGCCAGGGCGATGTCACGGCCACGGGCCAGGTCCTGCGCGAGAGCGTGGCCGCGCTTGACGTGCTCGAGGCCGCCGCGTCCACCGCGGAGTTCGAGCGGGTCCGCGCCCGCCACGACATCGATGCCGCGGCGGCCGGGCCGGATCCGCGCTCCGCACCGGGCATCGGGATCGCACTGGGCTGGCACGGCGCCGGGTTCACGGGCTCCGGCGAGGCCCATCTCGCCAGCGTCGCGACCGTGGAGCTGACCGCGGAGGGCGAGATCCTCGCGCTCACCGCCAGCACCGAGATGGGCCAGGGCGCCCGCACGGTGCTGGCCCAGGTGGTCGCCGAGGCGCTGGACGTCTCGGTCAATGCCGTGGAGGTGGTCAAGGCCGACACCTCGCGCGTCCCCAACTCGGGCCCGACCGTGGCCTCGCGGAGCACGATGATGGCGGGCGGGCTGCTGGCAACCGCAGCCGCCCACCTGCGCCACGACGTGGAGGCGGTGACGGGCCATCCGTTCGCCGACTCGTACCGGGCGTATGCCGCCGGGCACGGCGGCCTCACGGCATCGGAGCAGTTCCACGGCTTTCCGGGCATCACCTGGGACGACGAGACCTACCGCGGCGACGCGTACCCGGCCTACAGCTGGGCGTGCGCGGTGGCGGGCGTGGACGTGGACCGCGACACCGGCGAGGTCCGGGTGCACTCGGTGGTGCACGCGGTGGACGCCGGCCGGATCGTGAACCGGCTCTTCGCCAAGGGCCAGGTGGAGGGCGGGACGCTGCAGGCGGTGGGGTACGCCACCATGGAGGAGGTCCAGAGCCGGGACGGCGCGTACCGCAACGACCGGCTGGCGACGTATCTCGTGCCCACGGCGCTCGACGCGCCGCGGATCGAGACCGTGCTCGTGGAGAAGCCGTTCTCGGGGGTGCCGCATGGCGCCAAGGGTTTGGGCGAGCTGCCGATGGACATCCCGGCTCCCGCGGTGATCGCCGCGATCCACGACGCGACCGGAGCCTGGATCGACGACCTGCCCGCGACCCCGGAGAAGGTGCTGGCCGCGATGCTGGCCGCCGAGGCGGAGGCCGGCAGATGACCGCGACGCTCCCGGTCGCTGCGACGATCCACTTCACGGTCAACGGACGTTCCGTATCCGCTTCGGTTGACGGCGGGCGGCGCCTGCTCGACGTGCTCCGGCTCGACCTCGGGCTGACCGGGGCGAAGGAGGGCTGCGGCGAGGGTGAATGCGGGGCGTGCGCCGTCCTGCTCGATGGGGAGCTCGTGAACAGCTGCCTCGTGCCAGTGGGCCAGGTGATGGGGGGCGACGTGCTCACCATCGAGGGCCTCGCCATCGACGGACGCCTCGCCCCGGTCCAGGCGTCGTTCCTGGAGCTTGGCGGGACACAGTGCGGGATGTGCGCGCCCGGCATGCTCCTCGCTGCCCGTGCGCTGCTGGCGTCACGGCAGCCGTCGGGGGACCCGGAGATCCGGGAGGCGATCGCCGGCAATCTCTGCCGGTGCACCGGGTACACGCGGATCATCGAGTCGATCGCGGCCGTGGCGGACGACGGGACGCGGGGGGCGGCCGTGGTCGCGTCGGCTGGTGCCGATACGCTGCCGGCCCTCGAGGTCACCGCCCCGCTCCGCCTGGGGCCCGAGGTGCCGCTCGTCCGGCCCGGCTCCCTGCCCGACGCACTGGCGCGGCTGGCGGCGGACCCGACCCTGCGGCCCATCGCCGGCGGCACGGACCTCATGGTCCAGTTGGCCGCGGACCCGGCGAGGCATCGCCCGCTGCTCGACCTCTCACGCCTCGACGAGCTCCGGGGCATCGCCGTGACCCACGGTGAGCTGGTGGTGGGCGCGCTGACGTCCTGGGAGGATCTGCGGCACTCGGCCATCGTCTCGGGCGCGCTGCCGGTGCTGGCGGGAGTTGCCTCGACGATGGGCGCCGTGGCCATCCGCAACCGGGCGACCGTCGGGGGCAACTGCATGACCGCATCGCCCGCGGGCGACCTGCTGCCGGTGCTGCTCGCGACCGACGCGATACTCGAGATCGCGGGACCCGACGGCGTGCGCGCGGTCGCGGCGGATGCGTTCTGGACCGGCTACCGGCAGACCGCCGTGAAGCCCGGGGAGCTGCTCGTCGCGATCCGGATCCCCATGGTGCCGGGTCGCCAGGTGCGGTTCCGCAAGGTGGGCACGCGCCGCGCGCTGTCCATCGCGAAGGTCCTGGTCGCGGTGGCCTGGCGAGTGGACGAGGGTGCCGCCGAGGGAGCTGTGCGCACCACGTGGCGCGACGTCCGCGTTGCCTTGGGCTCCGTGGCCGAGCGCCCGATCCGCGTCCTGCGCACCGAGGCGTTGCTCGAGGGCCGCACGCCCTCGCCGGCCCTCGCTGCCGAGGCCGCGGCCACCGTGCAGGCCGAGATCGTGCCGATCGACGACATCCGGTCCACCGCCGAATACCGCCGCGCGGTCGCCGGGCGGGTCCTGCGCCGGATCCTCCTGGACGCCTGACCTGGCTGCTCGGATCGCCCGTGCCCCGGCTGCGGCCGGACGGTCGGCCATCGGCGGTCAGACGGGTCGGAACATCCGCGACGTCCGTGTCCACCCTTGACGCCAAGGTGTCCGACCGGTATCGATTGCGGGTGATCAACGGTGCGCCTGAGCCGGCCCATGACTGACGGGCGTGGGCGCCCCGCGGCCGGCGATCCGGTCGCCGTCCGGGTCACGGACCACGTGCCCGCCTGGACGCTCGCTGTGGCGGCGATGCTGGCCTGGCACGTGGGCTCGGCCATCTCCGTCGGCCTCTTCGCAGCGGTCGGGTCCGCCGGGACCTCGTGGCTGCGCCTCTCGATCGGCGCCCTCGTCCTCCTCGCGATCTACCGCCCCAACGTGCGCGGGATGGGCCGCTCCCGGCTGGGTCCGGCGGTCGTGATGGGCGCCACCATCGGGACGATGACGCTCACGTTCCTGGCGTCGGCCGAGCGGATCCCCTTCGGGACGGCGGTCGCGTTGGGGTTCATGGGCCCGCTCACGCTCGGTGTCCTGGGCACGCGATCCCTCCGCGACCTGGTCTGGCCGGTGCTGGCGATCTTCGGCGTGCTGGCCCTCACCGAGCCCTGGGCCGCATCCGCGGACGTGGTGGGCGTCGCGTTCGGCCTTGCCAACGGCGTCTGCTGGGCGCTGTACATCGTCCTGAGCGCCCACGTGGGCGGCAAGTTCAGCGGCGCCCAGGGGCTTTCGGTCGTGCTGCCGGTCGCCGCGGTGGTCGCGGGCATCGTGGGCATTCCACAGGCGGCGGGCCACCTCACCTGGGAAGTGCTCGCCACCGCCACCGTCGCTGCCGTACTGGTCGTCGTCGTCTCGTTCTCGCTGGACATGCTGGCGCTGCGACGGATCGCCACGTCCACCTTCGGCACGATCGCCGCCCTGCAGCCGGCGACTGGAGCGTTGATCGGCTTCCTGTCCCTGGGGCAGGTGCCCACCGCGATCGGCATCGTGGGCACGGTCCTGGTGGTGATCGCGGGGATCGGCGTGACCCGGGCGGAGGCCGCCCGCCACGCGTTGCCGTCACCGCAGGTGCAGACCGGCCTCATGGGCTGACGGCGCCCGGCGAGCCGGCCGTCTCACGCGAGCGCGGCAGGGCGCGGCCGCACCCTACGGATACAGCCCGCGGACGTCCGTCGCGTCGGCGACGCGCTGCACCGCAAGCAGGTACGCCGCGGTCCGCATGTCCACGTCCTCCGCCAGGGACGTCTCGAGGACTTCGCGGAACGAGTCGTCCATGATCTCCTTGAGCTTCTCGGCAACCACCCGGGCGCTCCAGCGATCCCGCGAGAGGCCCTGCACCCACTCGAAGTAGCTCACGGTCACACCGCCGGCGTTGCACAGGATGTCGGGGATCATGAACACGCCGCGGTCATGGAGGATCAGGTCCGCCTCGGGCGTCGTGGGGCCGTTGGCGCCCTCGGCCACGATGCGGGCCTTGATGCGGTGGGCGTTCTCGGTCGTGATCTGGTTCTCGAGCGCGGCCGGCACCAGCACGTCCACGTCGAGCTCGAGGATCTCGGTGTTGGAGAGCGGCGTGGTGCCGGGAAGGTCCACGACCGAACCCGTCGCCTTGAGGTGCGCCTTGAGGGCGACGAGGTCGATGCCGGCGGGGTTGTGGATGCCGCCGCGGACGTCGGACACGGCAACGACCTTCGCGCCCTCCTCGACCGCCAGGCGGGCCGTCGCCTCGCCCACGTTGCCGAAGCCCTGGACGGCGACTGTGGCGCCCTTGATCGAGAGGCCCAAGTGCGTGCAGGCGTCCTCGATGCAGTAGACGACGCCGCGACCGGTGGCATCGGCACGGCCATACGAGCCGCCGAGCGACACGGGCTTGCCGGTCACGACGCCCGGGACCGTGTGCCCGGCGTGCATCGAGTACGTGTCCATCATCCAGGCCATGGTCTGGGCGTTGGTGTTCATGTCCGGCGCCGGGATGTCGCGCTCGGGGCCGATGATCACTGCGATCTCGGTGGTGAAGCGCCGGGTCAGGGCCTCGAGCTCCTTGATCGAGAGCTGGGCCGGATCCACGACCACGCCACCCTTGCCGCCGCCGTACGGGATGCCCACGACGGCGCACTTCCAGGTCATCCACATCGCGAGGGCCTTGACCTCGTCGAG